>NZ_PTRF01000060.1:0-540 GCF_002965705.1 Escherichia sp. MOD1-EC6842
TGCCGCCGGTTTCCTTGTTTTCCCTTTCCCGGCGGCATTTTTTTATCCTGCTGACGGGTTATTCACTTCCACCAAAATGCTGTCAATCAGTACCGGATACGTTGCATTACTGGTGATATCGGTCAGGCGTAACTTGTCTGCCGCAAAAGAACCGACAGGTGACTGAGACAGCATGAACGGTTCCCCGTCCTTACCATCAATCACCGGCGTCACCTGAATGCTGTTATTACCGGCAAAACGGAATGCCAGCGTATGCCACTCGTTATTAAATGCACCGAATGAACCCAGCTTCGTGTTCTGGTCTGGATTACCCTTGTGGTACATCACGTTAAGGTCTGTGGCATCGCTCTGAACGTAAAACGATGCCAGCAGGTTATGACCGGCATTACCTTCCAGTGTGACGCCCTGAGGAAGCGAAGAAACCGGCCAGTACAGCGCCAGTGCGTACTGATTAGCCGTAAGCGCGCCATCAAGTTTAAAACGACAGCTGACAAGGCCACCTTTTTCCAGCAGGTCGGCACCATTACCGGCATCATGCTG
>NZ_PTRF01000061.1:0-474 GCF_002965705.1 Escherichia sp. MOD1-EC6842
CACTCAGAGCAACCGTTATGTTCTGCAACTTGGCGGCGATCTTGCGCAATGGAGCAGTAACGCACTCGATCGCTGGCATCTCGGCCTGATGGCTGGCTATGCCAACAGCAAGAGTCACACGCATTCCAGCCTGACCGGGTACAGCTCTCGTGGGCAAATCGACGGCTACAGTGTGGGGGTGTATGGCACCTGGTACGCTAACGAAGCAGATAAAACAGTAACTTATGTTGATAGCTGGTTGCTCTATAACTGGTTTGATAACACCGTCTCCGGCGAGTATCTGCCCAGTGAAAAATATCACTCTGACGGTATCACCGCCGCCATTGAAGCGGGTTATACCTTCCGTCTTGGTGAAAGCGCAGATGCCCGCACCAGCTACTGGTTGCAGCCTAAAATGCAACTGACGTGGATGGATGTGAAGGCAGACAATCATACTGAAGACAATGGCACTCTGGTTGAGGACAGCACCGAAGG
>NZ_PTRF01000062.1:0-442 GCF_002965705.1 Escherichia sp. MOD1-EC6842
CGATGGTACTGCGTGATGGTGCAGGGTTTGAAGCGCAGGCGGGCGATCCGGAGCAGGCGCTGGAAACCTACAAAGACACGATGGTCGCATCCGGTGTGACCACGACGCGTCCGCAGGATAACGACACCTTTACCCGTCTGACCCGTAACGATGAGAAGGACGACTGGCTGAAGCGCGGCGTGCGCAGCGATGCGGCGGATCTCTATCGCCAGCAGGATCTTAACGTCACCCTGGAGCACGACTACTGGGGATCGAGCGGCACCGGTGGCTATTCCGACCTGAAAGCGCACACCACCATGTTGCAGGTGGATGCACCGTATTCTGACGGACGGATGTTCTTTCGCAGTGATTTCGTCAATATGAATGTCGGCAGTTTTTCCGCCGACGCTGAGGGTAAATGGGATAACAACTGGGGCACCTGTACGTTGCAGGACTGTAGCGG
>NZ_PTRF01000063.1:0-442 GCF_002965705.1 Escherichia sp. MOD1-EC6842
CGATGGTACTGCGTGATGGTGCAGGGTTTGAAGCGCAGGCGGGCGATCCGGAGCAGGCGCTGGAAACCTACAAAGACGCGATGGTCGCATCCGGTGTGACCACGACGCGTCCGCAGGATAACGACACCTTTACCCGTCTGACCCGTAACGATAAGAAGGACGACTGGCTGAAGCGCGGCGTGCGCAGCGATGCGGCGGATCTCTATCGTCAGCAGGATCTTAACGTCACCCTGGAGCACGACTACTGGGGATCGAGCGGCACCGGTGGTTACTCCGACCTGAAAGCGCACACCACCATGTTGCAGGTGGATGCACCGTATTCTGACGGACGGATGTTCTTCCGCAGTGATTTCGTCAATATGAACGTCGGCAGTTTTTCCGCCGACGCTGAGGGTAAATGGGATAACAACTGGGGCACCTGTACGTTGCAGGACTGTAGCGG
>NZ_PTRF01000064.1:0-434 GCF_002965705.1 Escherichia sp. MOD1-EC6842
CGTAGGGGAACCTGCGGTTGGATCACCTCCTTACCTTAAAGAAGCGTTCTTTGAAGTGCTCACACAGATTGTCTGATGAAAATGAGCAGTAAAACCTCTACAGGCTTGTAGCTCAGGTGGTTAGAGCGCACCCCTGATAAGGGTGAGGTCGGTGGTTCAAGTCCACTCAGGCCTACCAAATTTGCACCGCAAATTTGAAGAGGTTTTAACTACATGTTATGGGGCTATAGCTCAGCTGGGAGAGCGCCTGCTTTGCACGCAGGAGGTCTGCGGTTCGATCCCGCATAGCTCCACCATCTCTGTAGTGATTAAATAAAAAATACTTCAGAGTGTACCTGCAAAGGTTCACTGCGAAGTTTTGCTCTTTAAAAATCTGGATCAAGCTGAAAATTGAAACACTGAACAACGAAAGTTGTTCGTGAGTCTCTCAAATT
>NZ_PTRF01000065.1:0-396 GCF_002965705.1 Escherichia sp. MOD1-EC6842
GCCGAGGGTAAAGGCCGGAACCTGCCAGCCGCGCAGACGCAGACGTTCAGAGAGGTCATACAGGGTGTATCCCGGATCTTCGCCGTCTTTCAGTTTGAAGCAAACCGCCGGAATACCTTCGTCCGGGCGACCTGTACAGATGAACTCATACGGTCCCAGTTTAGCGATTTCATCCGCCAGGTAAGTGGCGACCTGATAAGAGGCGTTTTGTACTTTGGTGTAACCCTCACGACCGAGGCGCAGAAATTCATAGTATTGCGCAATCACCTGACCGGCAGGGCGAGAGAAGTTGATGGCGAAAGTCCCGATTTGCCCGCCAAGATAGTCAACGTTGAACACCAGTTCTTTCGGCAGTGCTTCTTCATCACGCCAGATAACCCAGCCGCAGCCCAGCGG
>NZ_PTRF01000066.1:0-394 GCF_002965705.1 Escherichia sp. MOD1-EC6842
CGTAGGGGAACCTGCGGTTGGATCACCTCCTTACCTTAAAGAAGCGTTCTTTGAAGTGCTCACACAGATTGTCTGATAGAAAGTGAAAAGCAAGGCGTCTTGCGAAGCAGACTGATACGTCCCCTTCGTCTAGAGGCCCAGGACACCGCCCTTTCACGGCGGTAACAGGGGTTCGAATCCCCTAGGGGACGCCACTTGCTGGTTTGTGAGTGAAAGTCACCTGCCTTAATATCTCAAAACTCACTTACGAGTGATGTTTGAGATATTTGCTCTTTAAAAATCTGGATCAAGCTGAAAATTGAAACACTGAACAACGAAAGTTGTTCGTGAGTCTCTCAAATTTTCGCAACACGATGGTGTTTTACGAAACATCTTCGGGTTGTGAGGTTAAGCG
>NZ_PTRF01000067.1:0-371 GCF_002965705.1 Escherichia sp. MOD1-EC6842
TCCACGTTGTATTTACCAAAGGCGGATTTCTCAAACTCCAGACCAAAGCGCATGTTGTCCTTTATCTGTGCGTTCATGCCGACATTGAACAACATCCTGCTGTCCTTCTCTCCTTTAATCCGTTTCTCTCCGGACGCATCACGAAGTACGGTCTCGCCGTTATTCAGCAGGTCGAACTGCCAGCTGGTGCCGGCCCGGGCCGTCACGCTCCAGTCCTTACCACTGAATGTTTTACCCAGCTCAACCCCCGTTCTGCCAATCAGCGGGCTGAAATCCCTGTTCTTCATACTCAGATCCATCTCACCGTCTTTCCAGCGGAATGTTTTCCCGGACACTGCGCCGTAAACCAGTTCGGCCTGAGGCTCAATAAA
>NZ_PTRF01000006.1:0-281325 GCF_002965705.1 Escherichia sp. MOD1-EC6842
TTTATCGTCTTGCGACGTTAAGAATCCGTATCTTCGAGTGCCCACACAGATTGTCTGATAAATTGTTAAAGAGCAGTTGCGACGCGGCTTTCAGCTCACTGTCGCGAGGTGGCGTATATTACGCTTTCCTCTTTCAGAGTCAACCCTGAATTTCAGGATTTTTCTCTTTAACCGAACTGGCTGTTTGTGTGAAGTGATTCACATCCGCCGTGTCGATGGAGGCGCATTATAGGGAGTCGTTTCAGGAAGACAAGCGGAAAAATGCATTTTTATTTCAACCGCTCATCTTTTAATCATTACGCCGGTTTTTGCTGCTTTTTTATCGCTTGCGGCAGGTCTGCCAGGCTATTTAACACCCAATCCGCCGCGTTTTCTGCTTCAGGCGTAATAGGTTTACCCGTACGCACCAGCACTTTTGTTCCCACGTTCGCCGCAGCCGCTGCCTGCATATCTTCTAATTTATCGCCCACCATATAAGAAGCGGCCATATCAATATGCAAATAATCGCGTGCGGACAAAAGCATCCCCGGATGTGGTTTACGGCAATCGCAGACCTGGCGAAACTCTTCAACACTACCCTGCGGATGATGCGGGCAATAATAGATGCCATCCAGATCGACATCGCGGTCCGCCAGCGACCAGTCCATCCACTCGGTCAGCGTTTCAAACTGTGCTTCAGTAAATTTACCGCGAGCAATGCCAGACTGGTTGGTTACTACCACCAGCGCAAAGCCCATTTTTTTTAGCTCGCGCATGGCGTCAATAACACCATCGATAAATTCAAAGTTGTCGATCTCATGGACATAGCCGTGATCGACATTAATGGTGCCATCACGGTCAAGAAAAATTGCGGGTACGCTCTTCGCCACCTTTTATAGCTCCTTAATAAGGCATGTGACGCTAGTATCGCATGTTTCGACCAGCAAGAAAGTGCTCTTCGCATAAACCTGATTGATTTAGACGTCTGGATGCCTTAACATCCATTTCATTGACGGCGTTGCCCGTTCCAGGCATTCGAAATGCCACGACTAACTTAATGACGATAATAAATAATCAATGATAAAACTTTCGAATATCACCAAAGTGTTCCACCAGGGCACCCGCACCATCCAGGCGTTGAACAACGTCAGCCTGCATGTGCCAGCTGGACAAATTTATGGCGTTATCGGTGCCTCAGGCGCGGGTAAGAGTACGCTTATACGTTGTGTAAACCTGCTGGAGCGCCCAACCGAGGGTAGCGTGCTGGTCGATGGCCAGGAACTGACTACGTTGTCAGAATCCGAGCTGACTAAAGCTCGCCGCCAGATTGGTATGATTTTCCAGCATTTTAACCTGCTCTCTTCGCGTACTGTTTTTGGCAACGTGGCTCTGCCGCTGGAGCTGGACAATACACCGAAAGACGAGATCAAACGTCGCGTGACGGAATTGCTGTCATTGGTTGGTCTTGGCGATAAGCATGATAGCTACCCGTCGAATCTTTCCGGTGGGCAGAAACAACGTGTGGCGATTGCCCGTGCATTAGCCAGCAATCCCAAAGTATTGCTGTGCGATGAAGCCACCAGCGCGCTGGACCCGGCAACCACGCGTTCTATTCTCGAACTACTAAAAGACATCAACCGCCGTCTGGGTTTGACGATTCTGTTGATCACCCACGAAATGGACGTTGTGAAGCGCATTTGTGATTGTGTGGCAGTCATCAGCAATGGCGAACTGATCGAGCAAGACACGGTAAGCGAAGTGTTCTCGCATCCGAAAACGCCGCTGGCGCAGAAGTTTATTCAGTCAACCCTGCATCTGGATATCCCGGAAGATTATCAGGAACGTCTGCAAGCGGAGCCATTTACTGACTGTGTGCCGATGCTGCGCCTTGAGTTTACCGGCCAGTCGGTTGATGCCCCGCTGCTTTCTGAAACCGCGCGTCGTTTCAATGTCAACAACAACATTATTAGCGCGCAGATGGATTACGCCGGTGGTGTTAAGTTCGGCATCATGCTGACCGAAATGCACGGCACACAACAAGATACGCAAGCCGCTATTGCCTGGCTGCAAGAACACCATGTAAAAGTAGAGGTACTGGGTTATGTCTGAGCCGATGATGTGGCTGCTGGTTCGTGGCGTATGGGAAACGCTGGCAATGACCTTCGTATCCGGTTTTTTTGGCTTTGTGATTGGTCTGCCGGTTGGCGTCCTGCTTTATGTCACGCGTCCGGGGCAAATTATTGCTAACGCGAAGCTTTACCGTACTGTTTCTGCGATTGTGAACATTTTCCGCTCCATCCCGTTCATTATCTTGCTGGTATGGATGATTCCGTTTACCCGCGTTATTGTCGGTACATCGATTGGTTTGCAGGCAGCGATTGTTCCGTTAACCGTTGGTGCAGCACCGTTTATTGCCCGTATGGTCGAGAACGCTCTGCTGGAGATCCCAACTGGGTTAATTGAAGCTTCCCGCGCAATGGGTGCCACGCCGATGCAGATCGTCCGTAAGGTGCTGTTACCGGAAGCGCTGCCGGGTCTGGTGAATGCGGCAACTATCACCCTGATTACCCTGGTCGGTTATTCCGCGATGGGTGGTGCAGTCGGTGCCGGTGGTTTAGGTCAGATTGGCTATCAGTATGGCTACATCGGCTATAACGCGACGGTGATGAATACGGTACTGGTATTGCTGGTCATTCTGGTTTATTTAATTCAGTTCGCAGGCGACCGCATCGTCCGGGCTGTCACTCGCAAGTAACGTTCAACACAACATAAATAATTGAAGAAGGAATAAGGTATGGCGTTCAAATTCAAAACCTTTGCGGCAGTGGGAGCCCTGATTGGATCACTGGCACTGGTAGGCTGCGGCCAGGATGAAAAAGATCCGAACCACATTAAAGTCGGCGTGATTGTCGGTGCCGAACAGCAGGTTGCAGAAGTCGCGCAGAAAGTCGCGAAAGACAAATATGGCCTGGACGTTGAGCTGGTAACCTTCAACGACTATGTTCTGCCAAACGAAGCATTGAGCAAAGGCGATATCGACGCTAACGCTTTCCAGCACAAACCGTACCTTGATCAGCAGCTGAAAGATCGTGGCTACAAACTGGTCGCAGTAGGCAATACTTTTGTTTATCCGATTGCTGGTTACTCCAAGAAAATCAAATCGCTGGATGAACTGCAAGATGGTTCGCAGGTTGCAGTACCAAACGATCCGACTAACCTCGGTCGTTCACTGCTGCTGCTGCAAAAAGTGGGCTTGATCAAACTGAAAGATGGCGTTGGCCTGCTGCCGACTGTTCTTGATGTTGTTGAGAACCCAAAAAACCTGAAAATTGTTGAACTGGAAGCACCGCAGCTGCCGCGCTCTCTGGACGACGCGCAAATCGCTCTGGCAGTTATCAACACCACCTATGCCAGCCAGATTGGCCTGACTCCGGCGAAAGACGGCATCTTTGTAGAAGACAAAGAGTCCCCGTACGTTAACCTGATCGTAACTCGTGAAGACAACAAAGACGCAGAGAACGTGAAGAAATTCGTCCAGGCTTATCAATCTGATGAAGTGTACGAAGCGGCAAACAAAGTGTTTAACGGCGGCGCTGTTAAAGGCTGGTAATATTTAGGCTGTTTCCACAATTTGTAATATCATTCAGGACGGGCGCTTGCCCGTCTTGTCATTTTTACAAGCGCCTGATTCAATATTGACGTTTTGATCATACATTGAGGAAATACTATGCGTGCTTTACCGATCTGTTTAGTAGCACTCATGCTAAGCGGCTGTTCCATGTTAAGCAGATCCCCTGTCGAACCCGTTCAAAGCACTGCACCCCAGCCGAAAGCGGAGCCTGCAAAACCGAAAGCACCGCGCGCCACGCCGGTCCGAATTTATACTAATGCAGAAGAATTAGTCGGCAAACCGTTCCGCGATCTCGGTGAAGTCAGTGGCGACTCTTGCCAGGCCTCTAATCAGGACTCTCCACCGAGCATTCCAACCGCGCGTAAGCGGATGCAAATCAACGCCTCTAAAATGAAAGCCAATGCTGTTTTACTGCATAGCTGTGAAGTCACCAGCGGTACGCCAGGCTGCTACCGTCAGGCTGTATGTATCGGTTCTGCGCTTAACATTACGGCGAAATGAGCAGTTTCCAGTTCGAGCAAATAGGCGTTATTCGATCGCCCTATAAAGAAAAATTCGCCGTTCCGCGCCAGCCAGGTCTGGTAAAAAGCGTCAACGGCGAACTGCATCTCATTGCTCCCTACAACCAGGCCGACGCCGTGCGCGGCCTGGAAGCATTCAGCCATTTATGGATCCTTTTCGTCTTTCATCAAACGATGGAAGGCGGCTGGCGTCCGACTGTACGCCCTCCGCGCCTCGGCGGTAACGCCAGAATGGGCGTTTTCGCCACACGCTCTACTTTCCGCCCTAACCCGATTGGTATGTCGCTGGTAGAGCTGAAAGAGGTTGTTTGCCATAAAGACAGCGTGATTCTGAAGCTCGGTAGCCTGGATCTGGTTGATGGTACGCCAGTGGTGGATATCAAACCGTATCTCCCCTTTGCCGAATCGCTTCCCGATGCCAGTGCCAGCTATGCGCAAAGTGCGCCATCGGCAGAGATGTCTGTGACCTTTACCGCAGATGTTGAAAAGCAACTATTGATACTGGAGAAGCGTTATCCGCAGTTAACGCTGTTTATCCGCGAAGTACTGGCGCAGGATCCGCGTCCGGCCTATCGTAAAGGTGAGGAAACGGGCAAAACCTATGCCGTCTGGCTGCATGATTTTAATGTTCGCTGGCGCGTCACCGACGCAGGTTTTGAAGTCTTTGCGCTGGAACCGCGTTAAATTCACGCCCTTCTCTTTTGACATTTCTCCTGCACTGGTAAACTAAATCACTTTTTTTGTCCCAGGCTCACCTTGAGCCTGTTCTACCTTCCAACTGGAACCGTAACAACATGCGTACTAGCCAATACCTGCTCTCCACTCTCAAGGAGACACCTGCCGACGCCGAGGTGATCAGCCATCAGCTGATGCTACGCGCCGGGATGATCCGCAAGCTGGCCTCCGGGTTATATACCTGGCTGCCGACCGGCGTGCGCGTTCTGAAAAAAGTCGAAAACATCGTGCGTGAAGAGATGAACAACGCCGGTGCGATCGAGGTGTCGATGCCGGTGGTTCAGCCAGCCGATTTGTGGCAAGAGAGTGGTCGTTGGGAACAGTACGGTCCGGAACTGCTGCGTTTTGTTGACCGTGGCGAGCGTCCGTTCGTACTCGGCCCAACTCATGAAGAAGTTATCACTGACCTGATTCGTAACGAGCTTAGCTCTTACAAACAGCTGCCGCTGAACTTCTATCAGATCCAGACCAAGTTCCGCGACGAAGTGCGTCCGCGTTTCGGCGTCATGCGTTCCCGCGAATTCCTGATGAAAGATGCTTACTCTTTCCACACTTCTCAGGAATCCCTGCAGGAAACCTACGATGCAATGTATGCGGCCTACAGCAAAATCTTCAGCCGCATGGGGCTGGATTTCCGCGCCGTACAGGCCGACACCGGTTCTATCGGCGGCAGCGCCTCTCACGAATTCCAGGTGCTGGCGCAGAGCGGTGAAGACGATGTGGTCTTCTCCGATACCTCTGACTATGCAGCGAACATTGAACTGGCAGAAGCTATCGCGCCGAAAGAACCGCGCGCTGCTGCTACCCAGGAAATGACGCTGGTTGATACGCCTAACGCGAAAACCATCGCTGAACTGGTTGAACAGTTCAATCTGCCGATTGAGAAAACGGTTAAGACTCTGTTGGTTAAAGCGGTTGAAGGCAGTAGCTTCCCGCTGGTTGCGCTGCTGGTGCGTGGTGACCATGAGCTGAACGAAGTTAAAGCAGAAAAACTGCCACAGGTTGCCAGCCCGCTGACTTTCGCGACCGAAGAAGAAATTCGTGCCGTGGTTAAAGCCGGTCCGGGTTCACTGGGTCCGGTAAACATGCCGATTCCGGTGGTGATTGACCGTACCGTTGCGGCGATGAGTGATTTTGCTGCCGGTGCTAACATTGATGGCAAACACTACTTCGGTATCAACTGGGATCGCGATGTTGCTACCCCGGAAGTTGCTGATATTCGTAATGTAGTGGCTGGCGATCCAAGCCCGGATGGTCAGGGTACGCTGCTGATCAAACGTGGTATCGAAGTCGGTCACATCTTCCAGCTGGGTACCAAGTACTCCGAAGCACTGAAAGCCTCCGTACAGGGCGAAGATGGGCGTAACCAAATTCTAACTATGGGTTGCTACGGTATCGGGGTAACACGCGTAGTCGCTGCGGCAATTGAGCAGAACTACGACGAACGCGGCATCGTATGGCCTGACGCTATCGCGCCGTTCCAGGTCGCAATTCTGCCGATGAACATGCACAAATCCTTCCGCGTACAGGAGCTTGCTGAGAAACTGTACAGCGAACTGCGCGCGCAGGGCATCGAAGTGCTGCTGGATGACCGTAAAGAGCGTCCGGGCGTGATGTTTGCTGATATGGAACTGATCGGTATTCCGCACACTATTGTGCTTGGCGACCGTAACCTCGACAACGACGATATCGAATACAAATATCGTCGTAACGGCGAGAAACAGTTAATTAAGACTGGTGACATCGTCGAATATCTGGTGAAACAGATTAAAGGCTGATGCCAGAAAGGGTCCTGAATTTCAGGGCCCTTTTTTACATGGATTGTATAAAATGGATAAACCAAAGGCGTACTGCCGCCTGCTTCTCCCCTGCTTTCTTTTACTTTCGGCCTGTACCGTTGATATCAGCCAGCCAGACTCATCAGCAACAGCGGTGGATGCCGAGGCGAAAACATGGGCAGTCAAATTCCAGCATCAAAGCTCTTTCACCGAACGATCAATAAAAGAAATAACCGAACCTGATCTCAAACCCGGCGATTTGCTGTTCTCCTCAAGCCTTGGGGTAACCTCATTTGGTATCCGCGTCTTCAGCACTTCCTCTGTAAGTCACGTTGCAATATATTTGGGTGAAAATAACGTTGCAGAAGCGACTGGAGATGGCGTCCAGATTGTTCCCCTTAAAAAAGCCATGAAGCACAGTGATAAGCTTTTCGTCTTACGAGTCCCGGATCTTACCCCGCAACAAGCCACAGAAATCACCGCTTTCGCCAATAAAATCAAAGACAGCGGTTACAACTATCGTGGCATTGTCGAGTTCATTCCGTTTATGGTGACCCGCCAGATGTGCTCACTGAATCCGTTCTCCGAGGATTTTCGCCAACAGTGCGTCAGCGGGCTGGCGAAAGCGCAGTTAAGCAGTGTGGGCGAAGGAGACAAAAAGTCGTGGTTTTGTTCGGAATTTGTCACTGATGCATTTGCCAAAGCCGGGCATCCGCTTACGCTGGCGCAATCGGGCTGGATTAGCCCTGCCGATCTGATGCATATGCGTACTGGCGATGTCTCTGCCTTTAAGCCAGAAACGCAGTTACAGTATGTTGGACACCTGAAGCCTGGGATTTATATCAAGGCGGGTCGCTTTGTTGGGCTGACTCAGTGATGAAAGCCGGAGAATGCTCCGGCTTTCAATTACTGCCCCAAACTACTGCAATCCTGGTTTGGGTAAAATTTCCCTGCCGTATCGGGCGCTAATACTTTGGTCGGCGCACCGGTATCCGGGTTAGCCTCAAGCGTAAAGTGACCTTCTACAGACAGTAACACGGGTTTTTCACTGTTACCGCGAGCAGCCAGGTAGCCACGTTCCAGCTCTGCGTTATTCGCCACCATGAAACGTTTTCCGGTCGCGCAATCAGTAAAGGTCGCCGCATCAGCCATATAAAAATACATGCCACGCAGAGTCATCGGTGTCATGGGGAGGCTGGACTTTGCAGGTTCCAGCGTGTAGTTGAACTGCGACTCAATTGGATTACCTTCACGATCGAGCATCTCCAGCGCATCCCCTTTCGCCCGATAATATGACTTTTCACCTTTGCTGTCGGTTAATACCAGCTTGTCAGCGGTTCGCGCCCATGTACCGTAGGAAGCGAAGGATGAAGGCTCTTCGCGCGCACCCAGATAACGCTCATTCATCACCCATGTTCCGTCTTTTTCGAGGAACAGAGAGGTTTCGATTCCTTCGCAATCGGCACACGGCAGCACGCCGCGCCAACTTTGCGGCATCGGTTTCAGTTCGGCAGCCTGCGCCGGGGAAAGCGTATCGACTTCGGCCCGATTATTACATCCCATCAGTGTAAAGAGGCTGATTACAGCCATCGCTGTCACAATCGCTTTTTTCACCATCCATTCCTTCTTTTTATTCCCGACCGCTGCGCACTTTGCCACGCATCGCCTTCACGCTTGATTTTTGTGCTTTCGATGCCAACCTGCGCTCTTTCGATGCGCGGGTAGGTCGTGTCGGTCGCCGGGCTTTTTGTTCTGTTGTTAATTCTTTAATCACTGTCACCAGCCGGGCCAGCGCCGCTTCGCGGTTCAGCTCCTGGCTGCGGTATTCCTGTGCCTTAATGACTATCACCCCATCGCTGCTAATCAGATGATGGCTGGCGGCGAGCAGGCGCTCTTTGTAATACTCTGGCAGGCTGGACGCCCGAATGTCAAAACGCAGATGAATAGCCGTTGAGGTCTTATTAACATGCTGCCCGCCCGCGCCCTGCGCACGAATGGCGGTGATCTCAAGCTCACCATCGGGAATAGCAACATGTCGGGAAATCACAATCATGAAGGTTGTTGCCAGGCGGTTAAGTTCACTTCCAGATTATTCTTATCATCCGATAACCAGATCACGCCATCCTGAATTGTTGCCTGCAGCGTCATGGTACGATCGGCAAAGGCGCTTACTTTCGCCAGTTGCTCGTCATCCAGATACCAGACGGAAAGATTGGCAAACTGCGCGCATTTGCTCTGATTTTGCTGCCACCAGATTTGCGCCGCCCGACTATTATAGGCAAACAGCGCCACTTCTGCGGCCTGGGTGCAGGCTTTCTTAACCCGCCGCTCATCCGGCAGCCCCAGCTCAATCCACAAATCAATGCCCAGGTGATCGTTACGCAGCCACGCTTCCGGCTCATCATCGGCACACAAGCCACGGGTAAATTGCAGACGTTCATCGGCATATTTCAGCCACGCCAGCAGGCGCAGCATCATACGCTCCTGGGTTTCTGAAGGATGGCGCGCCAGCGTCAGAGAGGCATCGAGAAACTGGTTGCGGTCGAGATCGGCCACATTAACCGTCGCTTTATAAATTGTCGCTTTAAGCGCCATAAGAAAACTCCTTTCGAATCAGGAGGCCATTGTAACGGAATACGTGCAGTTGCGGCGCTGATATTGCAGAAATGAGTGTGGTATAGTCACCTTGCGAAACAGAGTTTATCTTCGTAGGCTTAGACTTGCATCCACGGTTAAGTCAGAATGCTGACAGGAGGGCATGTGGAAAAATATTGTGAGTTAATACGCAAGCGGTACGCGGAAATCGCCAGCGGAGACTTAGGATACGTTCCGGACGCGCTGGGCTGCGTTTTGAAAGTGCTGAATGAAATGGCTGCCGACGACGCCCTTTCTGAGGCTGTCAGGGAAAAAGCAGCATACGCTGCGGCAAACTTACTGGTGAGCGATTATGTCAATGAATGATACGTATCAACCAATCAATTGTGATGATTACGATAATCTTGAGCTCGCCTGCCAGCATCATTTAATGCTGACACTTGAGATGAAAGATGGCGAAAAATTGCAGGGGAAGGCCAGCGATTTAGTCTCCCGCAAAAATGTGGAGTATCTGGTCGTCGAAGCCGCTGGAGAAACCCGCGAGCTACGTCTGGATAAAATTACCAGCTTTAGCCATCCGGAAATCGGTACGGTGGTGGTGAGCGAGTCCTGATTCACTTTTGCCGGATGCGACGTTTGATACGTCTTATCCGGCTTTCACTTAACTAAGCGTTTCTCTGCCAGACAAAACTTACGCCATTCTCATCTTCAGCCACACCGTCTTGCGTCACAAAAATCCCCGCCGCCGCAATCAGCGTTTCGCCATAAAACAGTAGTGGCGTGGTGTCACGTAGCCACGGCGGCACGCCCAGCTCCTGCCAGATTTTCTTTAGCTTGCGCCCACCGTTGCGCCCGACAATATGCAGCAATCCTGGCGCTTTAAAACGCACGCTGACCGCTTCGCCTGCACGCAGAGGGCGAATATCTCCACCCGCAATAAGTTGCACACTACCCAGACTTGCCGGTAATTCCAGCGGCTGTTGCCACGCCTGCCACGGCACAACCGTTTCGCTTTGTCCGGCAACGGATTTAATCCACCACAATTGCGACTGATAGCGACGTATTTCAAACGCACCAAATCGCAAGCAAGGAGAAGCATCTTCCCGCGCCAGCGCCACTTCTTGCCAGATGCGCACCATCGCATCTCGGGAAGGCATCGGAGCATTCTGCCCTGCCAGCCAGCGGCGGATAATCGCCGCTCGACGGGCGTCGCTCATCGTCATCATTGGCGCAATCTGCAACGTCCCCTGCGGCGTTTGACAGTGCGCTAAATCATCCGCCAGCAGTTCATCTAACAGGCTCTCTTGTTCAGCGCAAAGTGCGGCGCTGCGAGCCGTTGCTTCGGTAAAATGCGGCCAACGCTGCTGCAATAACGGCACCACGCGCAGACGCAGGAAGTTACGATCGTATGAGTCGTCCTGATTACTTTCGTCTTCAATCCAGCGTAAATCATGCGCCAATGCCCACTGCTCCAGTTCCCCCCGCGTGCGGGCAAGCAACGGGCGGATAAGCCGTGTTCCGGCAAACTCCGAAACTTCCGCCATAGCCGAAAGCCCGGCAGGGCCGCTACCGCGTTTTAGCGCCAGCAGAAAAGTTTCACATTGATCGTCGAGATGTTGCGCGGTGACCAGCACTTCACCGGGCAACAAGGTGCGGGCAAATGCCTGATAACGCGCCTGCCGCGCCTGGGCCTCAATCCCCAGCCCCTCTTGCGCAAGTTGTACGCGTTCGACCACCAGCGGCACCAGCCACTGTTGGCAGACGTTCTCGCAATGCGTAACCCAGGCATCGGCATTGGCACTTAAACCGTGATGCACATGGATAGCGCGTAGAGTGACGCCTGGATTTTCCGCCCGCCACTGCACCAACTGATGCAGCAGAACGGTGGAGTCAAGCCCGCCGCTAAAGGCCACCAAAATCTGGCGGGAGGTGAGAAGTTGTCTATTGAGCGTGAGTGTCATGATGGTGGAAATCTACAAGGTCGTTGCCCGGCACGTTACCGGGCAAATGCGGCAATGACAAGCCTTACTGCTCATACAGTTCCAGCGGCAGCCCGTCAGGATCGTTAAAGAAGGTGAACCGTTTTTGCGTGTATGGATCGACACGTATGGCTTCACACTTCACGTTATGGCTTTCAAGGTGCGCCACTGCCACATCGATATCATCAACACTAAACGCCAGATGCCGCAAGCCGCAGGCTTCCGGTCGGCTGGGGCGCTCCGGCGGGAACGGAAATGAGAAAAGTTCAATCACATATTGCCCGTTAAGCGCCAAATCCCCTTTCCACGAATCGCGCTCTTCACGATAGACTTCGCTTTGCAGCGTGAAGCCGAGAATATCGCAGTAGAAAGCTTTGCTCACCGCATAATCCGTCGCAATAATCGCAATATGGTGAACCTGTTTTAAACCCAACATAGAATCTCCTGCATTGATATGATACGCACGTGCATCGCGATATATTGATAATACGCATAAATTGCAGGAAAGATGAATCAGACATTTACACTGACTTTAAAACAACATCTCAAACGCCTGTAATAGCGGTTGAGATGCGGTTTGGTGAAGCGTTTTACGGGAGATTACTCTGCGCTATTCTTGCTAACACTCTCAGCAATGCGGCGCAAATATTCGTTATTCTTAAACGCTATCATAATTAATTCGAAAGTCATACGACAGCTTATAAGACCAATGACGGTATAAGCTAACCCTAAGAGAAAGTTTCCGCTAAATATAGAGAAGACACCGCCTATCAGTGTCAGCACCATAGCCAGCCAGTAAAAAAACACCAGTACACGCGGCATAAGAAGACGATCAAATCCTAAAATTGCTTTCATATTTTATCCTTAAAAATTCTATGAGCCTGATAAATTTATATTATTTTTAACCACTGTGTATATTGGTATATGCCTCCGAAATCGGAGTTATCAACATGAGTTCAAGAATTTTTGGGATGGGGAAAATGAAAGTGAGATTATCTAAATGTATTTATAATATGACTAAATAAACTACATACAAAAAAGGTCACCGAAGTGACCCTTTTCAGAACATTTGCTGATTACGCGTAGCCGTAGCTCATCAGGCGCTGATAACGACGATTTTTTAAATCTTCAGTGCTTAACACGTCGAGATCGGCCAGATCCGCCAGCAGTTGCGCTTTCAAAGACGCCGCCATCGCTTCCGGGTTACGGTGAGCGCCGCCCAGCGGTTCCGGGATGATGGAGTCGATCAATTTCAGTTCTTTCAGACGCGGAGCGATGATGCCCATCGCTTCAGCCGCCAGCGGCGCTTTATCGGCGCTCTTCCACAGAATGGACGCACAACCTTCCGGCGAGATAACAGAATAGGTGCTGTATTGCAGCATATTCACTTTATCGCCCACGCCAATCGCCAGCGCGCCGCCAGAACCACCTTCACCAATAACGGTACAAATAGTCGGTACGCTCAGGCGAGACATCTCACGCAGGTTGCGTGCGATGGCTTCTGACTGACCACGCTCTTCTGCGCCCACGCCCGGATATGCCCCCGGTGTGTCGATAAAGGTGATGATTGGCATCTTAAAGCGTTCAGCCATTTGCATCAGACGCAGTGCTTTGCGGTAACCTTCTGGCGCTGGCATACCAAAATTACGGCGAATTTTCTCTTTGGTTTCACGACCTTTCTGGTGACCAATAATCATCACCGGACGACCATCAAGACGTGCGATGCCACCGACGATAGCTTTGTCATCTGCATACGCGCGGTCACCTGCCAGTTCGTCAAATTCATCAAATGCCAGGCGAACGTAATCCAGGGTATAAGGACGCTGTGGATGGCGAGCCAGTTGCGCAATTTGCCATGCACCGAGATCGGCGAAGATTTTACGCGTCAGTTCTACGCTTTTTTCACGCAGACGATGCACTTCTTCATCGATGTTAATATCCAGTTTCTCATCCTGGCGGCTAACCGCAGTCAGAGAATCGATTTTCGCTTCCAGCTCTGCAATCGGCTGTTCAAAATCAAGGAAATTCAGACTCATAGTATTCCTGTATTAGTCAAACTCCAGTTCCACCTGCTCCGAACCAATGAGGCCACGGAGATCGTTTAATAAACGATCGCTCGGAGAGACACGCCACGTCGCGCCAAAACGCAACCGCGCACGTGCATCCGCCCTCTGATAGTAGAGATGTACTGGAATTGTCCCAGAGCGGTGGGGTTCCAGAGACTGACGGAGTCGGTTTAAAAGCTGGTCATCAATTTGCCTGTCCGTCAGCGAGATAGCAAGCCCGCGAGCATATTTTTCCCGGGCTTCGTCAATATCCATCACTTCGCGAGCGGTCATTTTAAGCCCACCGCTGAAGTCATCAAAGCTGACCTGTCCGCTGACGATAAGTATGCGGTCTTTTTCCAGCAATTGCTGGTATTTATCCAGGGCGTCAGTAAACAACATGACTTCCAGGCGCCCGGAACGGTCATCCAGCGTGCAGATACCGATACGATTGCCGCGCTTGGTGACCATAACCCGCGCGGCAATAACGAGCCCCGCAGCCGTGGTGACTTTACCACGTTCTGTCGGGTGCATGTCTTTCAGCCTTACGCCTCCGACATAACGCTCAATCTCTTTTAAATACTGGTTGATAGGGTGTCCCGTCAGGTACAGACCTAACGTTTCACGTTCCCCATCTAACACCACCTGCTCCGGCCACGGTTGGCAGCTGGCGTAGGATTGTTCAATTTGCTCAGGCTCTTCCGCCAGTACGCCAAACATATCGGCCTGGCCGATGGCTTCTGCTTTCGCGTGTTGATCTGCCGCTTTTAACGCATCGCCCAGCGAGTTCATCAGCGCCGCACGGTGTGGCCCCAGACGGTCAAACGCCCCGGACATGATCAGTTTTTCCAGCACCCGCCGGTTCAACTTTTTCGTGTCGGTACGGGCGCAGAGATCAAAAAGCTCGCGGAAGTAACCACCTTTATTTCGGGCTTCGATGATTGCCTCAATTGGCCCCTCACCTACCCCTTTGATGGCGCCAATACCATACACGATTTCGCCGTCGTCGTTGACGTGGAAATGGTAAAGACCGGAGTTTATATCCGGCGGCAGGATTTTCAGCCCCATCCGCCAGCACTCATCCACCAGGCCAACCACCTTCTCGGTGTTGTCCATATCGGCGGTCATTACCGCCGCCATAAACTCCGCCGGATAGTGCGCCTTCAGCCATAACGTTTGATATGACACCAAAGCATAGGCTGCGGAGTGCGATTTGTTAAATCCGTAACCGGCGAATTTCTCCACCAGGTCGAAGATTTTCATCGCCAGTTCGGCGTTGATCCCGTTCTTTTCTGCACCTTCAGCAAATACAGAACGCTGCTTGGCCATCTCTTCCGGCTTTTTCTTACCCATTGCACGACGCAGCATATCCGCGCCGCCGAGAGTATAACCAGAAAGTACCTGGGCAATCTGCATGACCTGTTCCTGATACAGGATAATGCCGTAGGTTGGCTCAAGTACCGGTTTCAGGCTTTCATGCTGCCACTGCACGTCCGGATAGGAGATCTCTTCGCGACCATGTTTACGGTCGATAAAGTTATCCACCATCCCTGATTGCAACGGCCCCGGACGGAACAGTGCCACCAGGGCTATCATATCTTCGAAGCAGTCAGGTTGCAGACGCTTGATCAGGTCCTTCATGCCGCGCGATTCAAGCTGGAATACCGCCGTGGTTTCCGAGCGTTGCAGCATGTCAAAACTTTTCTTGTCATCCAGCGGGATCGCAGCGATATCCAGCGGCGGCTCGCCATTCTTCGCTCGCCGCTTGTTGATCATCTCCAGCGCCCAGTTGATGATGGTGAGCGTACGCAAACCAAGGAAGTCGAACTTCACCAGCCCGGCGTATTCAACGTCGCTTTTATCAAATTGAGTGACTGGATGTTTGCCCTCTTCATCGCAATAAAGCGGCGCAAAATCGGTAATTTTGGTCGGCGCGATAACCACCCCACCGGCGTGTTTACCAGCGTTACGGGTGACCCCTTCCAGCTTGCGCGCCATGTCGATGAGCGCCTTAACTTCTTCATCCGCTTCGTAGATTTCTGGCAGTTGCGGTTCAGCTTCAAACGCTTTCGCCAGCGTCATCCCCGGATCGGGCGGGATCAGTTTCGAGATACGATCGACAAAGCCATATGGATGCCCTAGCACGCGACCTACGTCGCGGATCACCGCTTTTGCCGCCATCGTACCGAAGGTGATGATCTGCGATACCGCATCACGACCATACATGTCCGCCACGTGTTCGATAACCTGGTCGCGTTTCTCCATACAGAAGTCAACGTCAAAGTCAGGCATGGAGACACGTTCCGGGTTAAGGAAACGTTCGAACAGCAGGTCAAATTCCAGTGGATCGAGGTCGGTGATTTTCAGCGCATAAGCCACCAGTGAACCCGCACCGGAGCCACGGCCTGGCCCTACCGGTACGCCGTTATCTTTCGACCACTGGATAAATTCCATAACGATGAGGAAGTAGCCGGGGAAGCCCATCTGGTTGATAACCTGAAGTTCAGTATCCAGACGTTCGTCATATTCCGGGCGACGCTTAAGACGCTCTTCCTCGTCAGGGAATAAAAATGCCAGGCGCTCTTCCAGCCCTTCTTTTGCGCGCTTGACCAGATAATCTTCGGTGCTCATGTCCCCGGTCGGGAACTGTGGCAGGAAGTATTCACCAAGACGCACAGTTACGTTACAGCGTTTGGCGATCTCAACGGTGTTAGCAAGGGCTTCGGGGATGTCGGCAAACAGCTCGCACATCTCCTCTTCGCTACGCATATATTGCTGCGGCGAATAGTTACGCGGGCGTTTAGGATCATCCAGGGTAAAGCCGTCGTGGATAGCGACGCGGATTTCATGCGCGTCAAAGTCGCTGCTGTCGATAAAGCGCACGTCGTTGGTCGCCACGACGGGCAAACCGCGCGCTTCCGCCAGTTCTACCGCCGCGTGCAGATAGCTTTCTTCGTCCGGCCTGCCGGTGCGGATCAGTTCGAGAAAATAGCGATCCGGGAAGTGTTCTTCATAAAACGCAACGCACTCATCTACCAGCGTGCTGTTACCACGCAAAAGGCTGCGTCCGACATCGCCCATGCGCCCACCGGAAAGGAGGATCAGCCCTTCGTTTAATTCGATTAGCCAGTCGCGATCGATGATCGGCCCGGCAGCACCGTACCCGCGCTGATACGCTTTTGAGATCAGCAACGTCAGATTCTGATAGCCGGTATTGTTCGCCGCCAGTACCGTCAGGTGAGTTAACTCATCCCCCAACAGGTCGCACTGGACATTAAAATCCGCCCCGACGATGGGCTTAATCCCCGCGCCATGTCCCGCTCCGTAGAACTTCACCAGACCGCAAAGGTTGGTGAAATCGGTGATCGCCAGTGCTGGCATACCCAACGCCGCCGCCTTTTTTACCAGCGGTGCGGTTTTGGCCAGGCCATCGATCATCGAGTAGTCGCTGTGCACCCGCAGGTGTACGAAACGTGGTTCAGACATCTTCAGATTCCGGTTTACTTAATCTCGACACAAGAATCAGGACGCAAGTCCCAGTGCGCGTTTGACAGGGCCAAAGCTGCGCCGATGGTGTTCGGTCGCGCCGTGTTCAGCCAGTTTTTCAAGATGAAAAGCGGTTGGATACCCTTTGTGTTGGGCAAAGCCATATTGTGGATAAACGATGTCCAGCGCCGCCATTTCAGCGTCGCGCGTGACTTTCGCCAGAATAGACGCCGCACTGATTTCCGGCACGCGGCTGTCGCCTTTCACCACTGCCATCGAAGGCATCGGTAATTTCGGACAGCGGTTACCATCAATCAACACATATTCCGGGACGATATGCAGCCCCGCAACCGCACGCTGCATCGCCAGCATGGTCGCGTGTAGAATATTCAGTTCGTCGATTTCATGAGGTTCAGCGCGACCCAGACTCCAGCTTAACGCTTTCTCTTTAATCTCTTCATACAACGCCAGACGGCGTTTTTCGCTCAGCTTTTTGGAATCATTCAGCCCGACAATCGGACGCGCCGGGTCGAGAATCACTGCAGCGGTGACAACCGCGCCAACTAACGGCCCGCGCCCGACTTCATCCACACCCGCAACAAGCTGCGTGTGCGGATAAACAAATTCGATCATTGTGCTAACTCCAGAACGGCTTGTGCCGCCTGCTCATCGGCATTGCAGCGGATCTGCTGATGCAGTTCGCGGAAGGTGTCGTGCATCGCGTGGCTGGTTTTCCCGTTCGCCAACAGCGGTAACAACGCCTCTGCCAGTTTTTGCGGCTCACACTCTTCCTGCAATAACTCTTTGACTAACTCTCTGCCCGCCAGCAAATTGGGTAGAGAGACATAATCAGTTTTCACCAGTCGCTTCGCCAGCCAGAAGGTGAAAGGCTTCATGCGATATCCCACCACCATCGGGCATTTCGCCAGCATACACTCCAGTGCTGCCGTACCCGACGCCAGTAGCGCCGCATCGCTTGCCACCATCGCCTCACGCCCCAATCCATCTAAGAGATGAACAGCAAGGTCTGGCGCAACTTCAGCTTTGATGCGTTCAAACTGCTCGCGGCGTTTGGCATTCACCAGCGGCACCACAATCTCAAGATCGGGATATGTCTGGCGCAAAAGCTGAGCCGTTTTCAGGAAATCGGCACTAAGCATCTCAACTTCCGCGCCACGACTGCCAGGCAGCAACGCCAGGCAGTGGGCATCGTGGGGGATCCCCAGCACATCACGGGCACCATTTTTATCTGGATCTAACGGCATGGCATCAGCCATGGTATGACCGATAAAGCGGCACGGTACGTTGTATTTGTCATAAAACGCTTTTTCGAAAGGCAGAAATGCGAGCACCAGATCGGTGGCTCTGCCTATTTTGAAAACGCGTTTCTGTCGCCACGCCCACACGGACGGACTGACGTAATGAATGGTTTTGATACCCTGCTTTTTGAGGTTACCTTCAAGAGTAATATTGAAGTCAGGCGCATCAATACCAACAAAAACATCTGGTTTCAGTTCGCCAAAACGCTTTGTCAGATCGGCACGAATATGCAGTAAGCGACGCAGACGACCGAGCACTTCAACAATGCCCATCACCGCCAGTTCTTCCATTTCGTACCAGGCTTCGCAGCCTTCAGCCTGCATTCGTGGCCCGGCAACACCAACAAAGCGGGCGTTGGGCACACGTTCTTTCAGAGCGCGGATTAAACCGGCCCCCAGGATATCGCCGGAGGTTTCTCCGGCGACCAGGGCAATCGTTAATGGACGCTGTTCAGCCATTAACGAATCAGACCGCGCGTTGAGCGTGCAAAGAAATCGGTAAACGCTTTCACTTCCGGATAAGTTTCCGCCAGTTCAGCAATTTCCGGTTTCACTTCATCGAGCGTTTTACCGCTGCGATAAATCAGCTTATACGCATTGCGGATAGCAGTAATCGCCTCACGGTTAAAACCGCGACGCTTCAGCCCTTCGATGTTGACACCGAACGGCGTTGCGTGGTTACCCTGCGCAATGACATAAGGGGGGACGTCCTGCGCCACACCGGAGCAACCGCCAACCATCACGTGCGCACCAATGATGCAGAACTGATGGACTGCGGTCATGCCGCCGATGATCGCGAAGTCATCTACCGATACGTGCCCCGCCAGCGTTGCGTTGTTGGCGAGAATACAGCGGTTACCTACCGTACAATCGTGCGCAATGTGCGCATTGATCATCAGTAAGTTGTCGCTGCCCACCTTCGTCAATCCACCGCCCTGGACTGTGCCACGATGAATGGTGACGCTTTCGCGAATGCGGTTACGATCGCCGATTTCCACACGGGTCGGTTCACCAGCATATTTCAGATCCTGGTTAACTTCGCCGATGGAGGCGAACTGATAAACCTCATTGTCGCGACCAATTTTAGTATGGCCATTCACGACAACGTGAGATTTCAGTACGGTCCCCTCACCAATTTCAACATGGGGTCCAACGATACAAAAAGGACCAATGTGAACGTTGGCACCAATCGACGCGCCCTCTTCCACAATGGCGGTTGGATGCACAAAGGCGGATTTATCAATCACGTATCAGGCCTCCCGGCTACGAGCACACATCATCGTTGCTTCGCAAACTACTTTACCGTCGACCAGAGCAACCCCTTTAAAGCGGGTCAGGCCACGGCGCGTTTTTTCGAAAGTGACTTCCATGATCATTTGATCGCCTGGCACGACCGGGCGCTTAAAGCGCGCTTCGTCAATACCAGCGAAGTAGTACAGCTCACCCGGTTCCAGTTTTCCTACGCTTTTAAACGCCAGAATACCTGTTGCCTGTGCCATTGCTTCCAGAATCAGCACACCCGGGAAAATCGGTTTTCCAGGGAAATGGCCCTGGAAGAATGGCTCATTGACAGAGACATTTTTTACTGCGCGCAGAAAACGACCTTCTTCAAAATCCAGCACGCGATCCACCAATAAGAACGGGAAACGGTGCGGCAGAAGTTCTAAAATCTCTTCAATCTGCAGAGTATGAGTGTTAGTAGTCAAGATACTCTTCCTGTCAAAATATAAGAAACGACAATAATAACACGGCCTGCCGCAATCGTAAGAATGAGACAGGCCGTAAAGTTTGGCGAACAAAAGATGGAACGTTAGTCTTGTTGATTAACCTTGCGCTCAAGCGATTTCAGACGCTTGCTCATATCATCAATGTTCATCACCAGTGCAGCGGTTTTGCGCCAGACTTTGTTGGGTTGCAGCGGAATGCCTGAGGAATAGACGCCAGGTTCAGTGATGGGACGCATCACCATCCCCATGCCCGTAACCGTCACTTTATCGCATATTTCCATATGCCCGTTGATTACGCTGGCACCGCCGATCATGCAGTAACGACCAATTTTCAGGCTGCCCGCCATAATGACGCCACCGGCAACCGCCGTATTGTCGCCAATCACGACGTTATGTGCAATCTGGCACTGGTTATCAATGATCACGCCATTGCCGATAATGGTGTCATCCAGCGCACCGCGATCGATGGTAGTACAGGCGCCGATCTCCACGCGATCGCCAATAATCACGCGACCAATCTGAGGGATCTTCACCCAGTTACCACGATCGTTGGCATAGCCAAAGCCGTCCGCACCTACCACCGTTCCGGATTGAATCAGGCAATTCTGACCGATCTGGATCTCGTGGTAAATGGTTACGTTCGCCCAAAGGCGCGAACCTGCGCCGATTTTGCTATTTTTACCAACGAAGCAACCGGCACCGATAATCACGTTATCGCCCAGCTCAACGCCGGACTCAATCACCGCGTTAGCACCAATTGAGACGTTGTTACCCAGCTTCGCCGTTGCATCGATCACTGCACTGGGTGCAATGTTCTGCGCGGGCTGTGGCGTGGTATCTAAAATTTGCGCCATGCGCGCGTAAGTCAGGTAGGGATTCTTCACTACCAGCGCGGCACTTTTCGCGAAAGGAAGATCGTCCTGGGTCATGACAACCGCAGACGCCTGGCACAAGCCTAAATGCTCACGGTATTTTGGGTTAACCATGAACGTGATGTGACCTGTTTGTGCAGATTGCATGGACGCAACGCCGGTGATGACGATATCGCCATCACCGTGTAGTTCTGCATCCAACTGCTGCGCTAAATCAGCCAGTCGAATTGAAGGCATTACTTATTTAACCTGTTTCAGTACGTCGGCAGTGATGTCTTTTACATCGCTGCTGTTGTAAGCAACGGCGTTTGCATCAACAACCAGGTCGATATCCTGGCTGTTGGCAACGGATTTCACAGCAGTCTGGATACGAGTAACCAGTTTGCCGCGTTCTTCGTTGGAACGACGTGCGCGATCCTGCTCAAAAGCCTGCGCTTTCTGAGCAAAAGTCTGGCGCTGAGCCATCACGTCTTTTTCCAGCTTAGTACGATCACTACCGGCTTTCATAGACTGCAGCTTTTTCATTTTAGCTTGCAGATCGGTTTCCATACGCTGCAGTTCGCTGGCACGGCCTTTGAACTCATTTTCCAGCGTGTTAGAAACACCGGTTTTCTGTGCTACCTGCTGGAACAGGCTGCCCATATTGACGATTGCAATTTTGTCAGCCGCCTGAGCAGAAGTTGCCAGTGCTAAACCGAGACCTGCAGCTAATAACCACTTTTTCACAATAAACTCCTTACCATCCCATTTGCACCGGAGGGTGCAGTTCTTTGCGTGGCCCGGCGATCTTATATTGATCGCCTAAAGTCATCGCTACACTACCACTACATTCCTTTGTGGAGAACACTTACCAGGTTTTACCAATGTTAAACTGGAACTGTTCTGCCTTGTCTCCATCGTACTTTTTGAACGGCTGGGCGTAGGAGAACACCAACGGCCCCAATGGGGACATCCATTGTAATGCGATACCCGCAGACATACGGATATTGCTTGGATCACTATAGTCCGGATATCCAGAATATTGGCTGGAATCCCAGTTTGTATCCCAAACGGTGCCCATATCCCAGAAGAAGGAAGTACGAACAGAGTTAGCATACTTGTCGCTAATGAACGGCGTCGGGGTGATGAGTTCGAGGCTGGCAACCGCCATGGCGTTACCGCCTACAGCATCATCCGATTTACACAGGTCTTTCGCTCCGTCCTGAGTCGCACATTCGTAATCATAGTCTGGGTCATAATTACTGGCCTGATGCGGGAAGTAAACCGCTTTTGGACCGATGGTGTTGGACTGGAAGCCACGCACGGTGCTGGAACCACCAGCATAGAAGTTCTCGTAGAACGGCATCTCTTTGCCGCCTAAACCATCACCATAACCCCAGCGGGTACGACCCAGAACAACCCATTTGTGATCGTCGTCGATCGGTACATAGGTCGCCGTGTCTAACGTCACTTTGTAGTATTCGTTATCCGATCCCGGAATGGTCACTTTACCGGTCAGGTTGACACGTGAACCATCTGTCGGGAAATAACCACGGTCAAGCTTGTTATAGGTCCAACCATAGTTGAACGTGAAGTCGTCCGTTTTGAAGCTGTTATCCTGATCAGAGGTGCTCGGATGTTCACCCATAGAGTACAGATAACGCCACATCGCAACCTGCGGCTGCATGTTGGACAGGGAGTTATGTACATAACCCAGACCTGCACGCAGCGAGTTGTATTCGTTGATCGGGAAGCCCAACGTCACGTCTGTACCATAACTCTTGTTGGTATAGTCGGACAGGTCGGCGTCATCTGCCTGGAAGTCATTATAGAAGAGACGGCCACCGAGGCTTACGCCATCTACGGTGAAGTACGGGTTGGTTACCGACAGTTCAGCATAGGTCTGGTAATCGTTTTTGGTTCCGTTGATACCAACGGCATAACCCGTACCTAACCAGTTATCCTGTTGCACGCCAGCCTGGAAGCTCACGCCACTTTCAGTACCGTAACCAATACCGAAGTTGAAGCTACCGGTGTTACGTTCTTTCACCTTGTAGACTACATCAACCTGGTCCGGGCTACCCGGAACACGTTGGGTATCGGTATCGACCGTTTCAAAGAAGCCAAGACGATTCAGACGCTCCTTACCCTGATCGACCAGATCGCTACCCAGCCATGCACCTTCCATCTGACGCATTTCGCGACGCAGGACGGCATCTTTCGAGGTATCGTTACCTTCAAAACGGATCTTACGCACGTAGAAACGGTTACCCGCATCAACGTTCACGCGTAATTTAACGGTTTTGTCGGCATCGTTAATTTCAGGCATCGACTGTACGCGCGGATAGGCATAACCATAGCGACCGAGAAGCTTTTTAATGTCATCTTCCATCTTGGTCACTTTGGTGCCGTTATACAGCTCGCCCGGCTCGATCTTAGTTAGCTGCTCAATTTCAGCGGAGTGCCCGGCAAGGTTACCGCTCACTTCAACCCCAGAAAGCTTGTACTGATCGCCTTCGGTGATGTTCACCGTGACGTAAATACCTTTTTTATCTGGCGTCAGACTGACCTGGGTCGAGTCGATGTTGAAACGGGCATAACCGCGATCCAGATAGTAGCTGCGCAGGGTTTCAAGGTCGCCCGCCAGTTTTTGTTTCTGGTATTTACGATCGCCTACCACGTTCCACCACGGCACTTCGTCACGCAGTTGGAAATGAGAGATCAGTTCGTCGGTGGTGAAAGCATGGTTACCAACAATGTTAATTTGCTGGATTTCAGCTGACACACCTTCCTGGAACACCAGTTTTAGGTCAACACGGTTGCGCGGCAGCGGGGTCACGACAGCTTTAACGCTGGCGCTATATTTACCGACGCTATAGTAGAAGTCTTCCAGACCTTTTTCGATATCAGCAATGGTGGTGCGATCAAGAGATTCGCCCACACGCACGCCAGAAGCCTCGAGGTTTTGCTTCAGCATGTCATCTTTCACCGATTTGTTACCGGAGAAAGTGATGCTGGCAATGGTCGGACGTTCTTTTACCTGAACCAGAAGGGTATCACCATCACGAAGGACACGAACATCCTCAAAGTTGCCGGTAGCAAACAGAGCGCGAATGGTATTACTGATATCTTCATCATTAACCGTGTCGCCTGTGCGCACCGGCATACTGAGGAGGGCCGCACCAACGGCGACACGCTGAAGGCCTTCGAAATGAATATCTTTCACTACGAACCCTTCAGCACCGTATACGGTGGCGCTGCTAAACAGCAGCGACGCTATGAGCAACTTTTTCATCGCCATCGTTATTATGCGTTCTTCCTAACTAACTCTCATAACCGAGAGAAATCATTGAAAAGTGCAAGCCCCATTAACAGCACCAGCAGAATCGAGCCAATGCGATAACAAAAGTCTTGAACCCGCTCGGATACCGGTCCGCCCTTGATCTTTTCGATCGCAAGGAACAGCAGATGCCCCCCGTCAAGTACGGGCAACGGAAACAGGTTAATTATCCCTAAGTTCACGCTAATAAGCGCAAGAAACGGTAGATAATAAACAACCCCGAGTTCCGCTGTCATCCCAGCCCCCTTGGCGATAGAGATCGGCCCACTGAGGTTGTTCAGTTTCACATCACCGGTGATCAATTTTCCCAGCATACTGACCGTCAGCTTCATCAACTGCCACGTTTTGTCCGTAGCTTCGACGATGGCGTTGAACGGCCCATACTGGCGTACAACTTTATACTCATCTGGCAGAGGAATGACTTTCGGCTCAATACCGACAAAACCAATCGCCTTACCATTACCCGGTTTACTCTCCGGGATTAATGTCAAAGACAAGGGACTCCCCTGCCTTTCGATTTCCAACGCTAAGGATTTACCCGGATTATCCCGGACAAGCAACACAAAGGTCACCCATTGCGTTAATGGCTGACCATCGACTTTAACGATCCTGTCGCCTGCTTGCAAACCCGCCTTGTTTGCCGCCGAGTTTGGCTGCACATTTTCCACTACTGGTTCAATTTGCGGCCCACGGGGACGAATCCCCAAAGAAGATACTGGATCTTCTTTATCAGGCTCAAACGCCCACTGACGTAAATCGAGCTTTACATCCCGCCGTTGGTCGCTGCCAAATGGCGCTACCGTAATGGTGGTGCTTTCATCGCCAATTTTATCGACCAACTGCAAACGCACGGCATCCCAATCAGGCGTTTCGATACCATCTACGGCTTTTAGTTCCGTTCCTGGTGCAATTTGTGCTTGCGCAGCTATCGAATTGGCTGCTATTTCGCCAACCACCGGACGTACACCAGGCACACCGATGATAAAAACCAGCCAGTAAGCAAAGATAGCAAAAATGAAGTTTGCAACCGGACCTGCGGCAATGATCGCCGCACGTTGGCCAACAGATTTATTATTGAAGGCATGGTGGCGAAGCTCCGGAACAACCGGTTCAGCACGCTCATCCAGCATTTTGACATAACCGCCCAAAGGGATCAGGGCGATGACATATTCGGTGCCTAGCTTATCAGTTCGGCGCCAGAGCGCCTTACCAAAACCTATAGAGAAACGCTCAACGCGAACACCGCAACGCCGGGCAACCCAGAAATGACCAAATTCATGCACGGTGATGAGTACACCCAATGCAACGATGAACGAAGCCAAATCCCAGAGAAAACTCAGCATAATACCTTCCGTTAAAGCGTCCTGAATACCAGCAACAGCAGGCAAGCAAAGACCGGTACAGCAGCCGTCAGGCTATCAATACGATCCAAAATACCGCCATGTCCTGGAATTAAATGACCGCTGTCCTTAATTCCTGCTTCACGCTTAAACATGCTCTCGGTCAGATCGCCGAGCACTGAAGCTAACGCTGCGACAATAGAGCACATGAGTAAGGTGACGGGTGCAACGTCCAGATTCGCCCACATGCCATAACCCCATGAGATTACCGCTGCGGTCGCGAGTCCGCCAATAAAGCCTTGCCAGGTTTTACCTGGAGAAACCTTCGGTGCCAGCTTATGTTTGCCAAACAATTTGCCAAACATATATGCGCCAGAGTCAGCGCCCCAGACCAGGATCATGACATAGAGCAACCATATCGCGCCACTGTAATGATTCTCGTCATAGTGCCAGGCCCGTAACGCCAACATGCCCCAAAAGAAGGGAACAATGGTTAGCACGCCAAAGATAATGCGCAATGTTCTGGAGTTACGCCATATTGTCGCGGAACCGGGATAGAATAACACCAGCAATAGCGCGGCAACCCACCAGCCAAGCGAAGCCCAAAGTGAGACCTCAACCAGTGGTTGATGGATATTTCGGTGATATTCCGGCAACAGAAAAAGCATCAGCGCCAACAATAACCCGCACAGCACCGCCAGCCATACCCGCTGCGAGCGAGAGGTAAAACCGCTAAGCTGTCCCCATTCCCACGCTGCCAGCATACAGACTACCAGCGTAACAATAGCGAACCCTACCGGCGGCAATAAAAACAGCGCCGCGATGACGACAGGTATTAAAACAAAAGCAGATATCAGGCGATACTTCAGCAAAAGCGACCCCCATCAGGCTGTTTCATCACCGGGCTCGGTGCCGCCGAAACGACGCTCTCGATTAGCAAAGGCATTTAGTGCCCCTTCAAAGTCTTGTTCATCGAAATCGGGCCAGAGAACATCTGTAAAGTAAAGTTCGGCATAGGCAATTTGCCAAAGCAAAAAGTTACTAATGCGATGCTCCCCCCCAGTCCTAATTACTAAATCTACAGGGGCCAGTTCATGCATACAGACATGCTGGTTTAGCATCTCTTCATCTATCTGATCTGGTTGCAGGTTTCCTTGCTGCACCTTTTCAGCCAGTTGCCTGACACCCTGGACTATATCCCAACGTCCACCGTAGTTCGCCGCAATATTCAACGTCAGACCGGTATTCCCGGCAGTTAACGCTTCAGATTTACGAATACGCTCTTGCAAACGCGAGTTAAAACGACTGGTATCGCCAATAATACGCAGACGCACGTTATGTCGGTGCAGGCTTTTTACTTCGCTATCAAGCGCCCACACAAACAGTTCCATTAACGCACTGACTTCCTGCGCTGGTCGGTTCCAGTTTTCACTACTAAAGGCATACAGCGTTAACGCCTCAATACCGTTGTTGGCCGCAAAAGAGACAGCCCGGCGGACGGATTTTGCCCCGGCTTTATGCCCAAAGGCACGAATCTTCCCTTGCTTTTTTGCCCAGCGACCATTGCCGTCCATAATGATCGCAACATGGCGACAGCCATGCGCTGGCAATTTTTCGCTAAGTGGTTGAGTAGCAGACAACATCACGCGTTTTTTATTCCCTGACAGGGTTTACGGTACTCAGGAATACTGAAGCCTATACAAAAAAAAGCCGTGTAAAACCACGGCATATCTGACCTTACAAAGCCAACTACTGACGATCAGATGGCGCAGACTATATCACTGAAGCCCTACGCTAACAAATAGCACGACTCTCTGTAGCCGGATTATCCTCAGCTTGCGAGACGCATCACCTCTTTTCTGGCGACCTCACGCGCATTGGCATCAACAGACAACACATCGTCCACACATTGTGGTTCGCGCATATCCATTTTTTCCAGCACGGATAAATTCAACGCGGCGATATCCGTAAAGCGAATTTGTTGCGCAAGAAAGGCTGCAACAGTGATTTCGTTTGCGGCATTCAATGCGGTCGTCGCTGCCTGGCCTTGTTCGAAAGCATCCATCGCCAGTTTCAGGCATGGATAGCGATCATAATCCGGTGCGGCAAATGTCAAAGCACTCAGTTTGCAAAAGTCGAGCGCCTTCACACCAGAGTTCACGCGATTCGGCCATGCCATGGTGTGGGCAATTGGCGTACGCATATCAGGTTCTCCCAGTTGCGCCAGAACGCTGCCGTCCTGATAACGCACCATTGAGTGAATCACTGACTGCGGGTGAATCAGCACTTCCATCTGGCTGGCACTGGCGTTAAACAACCAACGCGCTTCAATGTATTCCAGACCTTTGTTCATCATGGTAGCCGAATCGACAGAAATTTTACGTCCCATCGACCAGTTCGGATGACGGCAGGCTTGATCGGGCGTCATTGTTGCCAAATCGTGCAATGGCGTCTCACGGAAAGGGCCACCAGACCCGGTAAGTAAAATGGACACCACGCCATTTTGCTCAAGGTCAGCGTATCCCAGATTGTGCTGGATAGGTTGCGGTAAACTCTGAAAAATGGCGTTATGTTCGCTATCGACCGGTAATAACTGCGCTTTACTCTGCTTTACGGCGTCCATAAACAGACGTCCACAGGTGACCAGTGATTCTTTGTTGGCCAGCAGTATGGTTTTACCCGCGCGGATAGCAGCAAGCGTAGGTAACAGGCCTGCAGCACCGACAATCGCCGCCATCACCTGATCAACATCTTCAAGCGCCGCCATATCGCAGGCAGCCTGCTGACCGCTTAAGACTTCAGTGCAACTACCCTGTTGTTGTAGCGTCGTTTTAAGAAGTTTCGCACTCGCTTCATCGTCCATTACGGCATAGCGGGGAGAGAATTCCAGGCACTGTTCTACCATGCGAGTGACATTTTTGCCTGCCACCAGCGCAACTACGCGGAAGTGTTCGGGATTATGGCGCACCACGTCCAGCGTGCTGCAACCAATCGAGCCGGTCGAGCCCAGAATGGTGAGTTGCTTCATGAAACATCCAGAGTTGAGACAGAATAAAAAGCAAAACGCCGCCAGCCGATCCGCAAGGATCTACTGAGCGGCGTTTTTTGTCGTTCAAGAAATCAGAACTGCATCAGTTCTGCTTCTTTGTCTGCCAGCGCCGCTTCAATTTTCTTGATTGCAGCATCAGTCAGTTTCTGTACATCGTCCTGAGAACGGCGATCGTCGTCTTCGCTGATCTCTTTATCTTTCAACAGTGCTTTCACTTTGTCGTTCGCATCACGACGCACGTTACGTACTGCAACACGCGCCTGTTCAGCTTCACCACGAACGATTTTAGTCAGATCTTTACGACGTTCTTCCGTCAGCGGCGGCAGCGGAACGCGGATGTCGCTACCTGCAGAGTTCGGGTTCAGGCCGAGATCGGACGCCATAATCGCTTTTTCAACGGCCGGAGACATTGAACGATCAAACACGTTGATTTTCAGAGTGCGGGAATCTTCTACCGTTACGCTTGCCAGCTGACGCAGCGGCGTCGGCGTGCCGTAATATTCCACGACAATGCCATCCAGCAGGCTGGGAGAAGCACGACCCGTGCGTATTTTGCTGATTTGGGTTTTGAACGCTTCGACGCATTTGTCCATGCGTACTTCAGCATCTTTTCTGATATCGCTAATCACGTTACGAATCCTTGAAAACTTGTCTCAGTCAGACCAGACAGTCACACACAGTGGAAGTGTGCTAAGTATAGCCCTGATTAAACATATTACGGGTAATCGTCTGGATTATTAGGCTATTTTATTTGCCATTTTGACCCCGGGCAGTGCTCGCTATCCTCACGTACTTATGTACGCTCCGGTTGCTGCGCGCTGGCCGTGACCAAACTGCCTGCAACAATAACGCCTTATAACCAGACTTACGCCCCCGCGATACTTATGCGGAATCTTACCCTTATTTATCCATCACGGGAATTATTCCGTGATTAAAGTCCCTTCTTTTTCACCCATTACCACACGGCGCAGCGCACCCGGTTTGTTCATGTTGAAAACACGAATCGGTAATTTGTGGTCACGAGCCAGCGTAAAGGCCGCCAGATCCATTACTTTCAGCTCTTTTTCCAGCACTTCACTGTAGGTCAGCTGCTCGTACATAGTTGCAGTTGGATCTTTCGCCGGGTCAGCGGTAAACACACCGTCAACTTTGGTTGCTTTCAGCACCACATCGGCTTCAATTTCGATACCACGCAGACAAGCTGCGGAGTCAGTGGTAAAGAATGGATTACCAGTACCGGCGGAGAGGATCACCACACGGTTGTTGCGCAACAGACTGATAGCTTCTGCCCAGCTGTAGCTGTCGCATACGCCATTCAATGGAATAGCGGACATCAGACGAGCGTTCACATAGGCGCGGTGCAGTGCATCACGCATTGCCAGACCGTTCATTACGGTAGCCAGCATCCCCATGTGGTCGCCCACAACGCGGTTCATACCCGCTTTCGCCAGACCAGCGCCACGGAACAGGTTACCCCCACCAATCACCACACCAACCTGAATACCCAGTTCAACCAGTTCTTTGATTTCCTGAGCCATGCGATCCAGTATGCTTGCATCAATACCGAAGCCTTCAGTGCCCTGCAGAGCTTCGCCACTCAACTTAAGCAGAATGCGTTTATAGACGGGTTTTGCATTGGTAGCCATGTTTCTTTCCTGAGACTGTCAACGATTGAAATGAATTAATACTAGCGACATTGTACGTCGCTTTTCAGCGCAGCCCCATAAGGGTTAGCTGAATTTACAAGATGGGCGCAAAAAGAAGCCGCCCTCAGGCGGCTCCTTTTCGATAATTAAGACTGCTTGGACATCGCAGCAACTTCTGCTGCAAAGTCAGTCTCAACTTTCTCGATACCTTCACCCACTTCGAAGCGGATGAAGCCAGTCACTTCAGCGTTATGCTCTTTCAGCAGCTGACCAACAGTTTTTGCCGGTTCCATAACGAACGGCTGACCGGTCAGAGAAACTTCGCCGGTGAATTTCTTCATGCGGCCTTCAACCATTTTCTCTGCGATTTCTTTCGGCTTACCAGACTGCATCGCGATATCCAGCTGTACCTGGTATTCTTTCTCTACCACTTCAGCAGATACGTCTTCCGGCTTGATGAATTCCGGCTTGCTTGCAGCAACGTGCATAGCGATGTGTTTAACCAGCTCTTCGTCAGCGCCTTTAGCAGCAACCAGAACGCCGATACGCGCACCGTGCTGATAAGAACCCAGAACGTCGCCTTCCAGCGCAGCAACGCGGCGAATGTTGATGTTTTCACCAATTTTCGCTACCAGCGCAACGCGTTCTTCTTCGAACTGTGCTTTCAGAACTTCAACGTCAGTGATTTTGCCAGCAACAGCTGCGTCCAGAACTTTGTCTGCGAACGCCTGGAAACCAGCGTCTTTTGCTACGAAGTCAGTCTGGCAGTTAACTTCCAGAATGATGCCGTAGTTGCCGTCGATTTTGGTTTTGATCACGCCATCAGCAGCAACGTTGCCTGCTTTTTTCGCTGCTTTGATAGCACCGGACTTACGCATGTTTTCGATTGCCAGCTCGATGTCGCCGTTAGCTTCAGTCAGTGCTTTTTTGCAATCCATCATGCCTGCGCCAGTACGCTCACGCAGCTCTTTTACCAGGGATGCGGTAATTTCAGCCATTCTAAAATCCTCGGAGATGTGATCTGCCCGGAATTAAACCGCACAGATATAAAAGTGAAAAAGGGGGCCATATGCAGGCCCCCTAACCAAACGTGTACTACCTGGTCTATAAGGGCTCTCCCCCCTTCATATTTCGCGCCGCAGATGCGTTGTCTTCGCTCGCTCATCCCGGTCACTTACTGATGTAAGCTCCCAAGAATTATCGAGCTTGCCGCCTTTCTGCAACTCGAACTATTTTGGGGGAGTTATCAAGCCTTATTACTCAGCTTCTACGAAGCTTTCTTCCGCCTGGGAAGCCAGATCCTGAGAACGGCCTTCACGTACGGTTGCAGCTACAGCGCCCAGGTACAGGGTCACAGCACGGATTGCGTCGTCGTTACCCGGGATAACGAAGTCAACACCGTCCGGATCAGAGTTGGTATCAACGATAGCAAATACCGGAATACCCAGGTTGTTTGCTTCTTTGATAGCAATGTGTTCGTGGTCAGCATCGATTACAAACAGAGCGTCCGGCAGACCGCCCATGTCTTTGATACCGCCCAGGCTGTTTTCCAGTTTCTCCAGCTCACGAGTGCGCATCAGCGCTTCTTTCTTGGTCAGCTTGTCGAAAGTACCGTCCTGAGACTGAGTTTCCAGGTCTTTCAGACGTTTGATGGACTGACGAACGGTTTTCCAGTTAGTCAGCATACCGCCCAGCCAGCGATGGTTCACGAAGAACTGGTCGCAGCTCAGAGCAGCGTCTTTCACCGCTTCGCTTGCAGCGCGTTTAGTACCAACGAAAAGGATTTTACCTTTGCGAGAAGCAATCTTGTTCAGTTCAGCCAGAGCTTCGTTGAACATCGGTACAGTTTTCTCAAGGTTGATGATGTGAACTTTGTTACGCGCACCGAAGATGAACGGCTTCATTTTCGGGTTCCAGTAACGGGTCTGGTGACCGAAGTGAACACCAGCCTTGAGCATGTCGCGCATGGAAACAGTTGCCATGATTAAAACCTCTATATAAAAGTTGGGGTTATGCCTCCACGTATCCCATATTACCGACCCCAAAGGGCACCCCGGAATATGTGCCGATACGTGTGTGTTGTTACACAAAGTGAGATTGTCGCTCCCGTCCAGTCTGTGTATACGAAATGGATCGGAAGTCCGGCGCGCTTTATACCACAAATACGCCGTGGACTCCAATAATTGTTGGCGCTGTGTACAGCATCAGACGCTGAATTTTCTATTATAGAAAACCCTCGGTGGCACGTTTCGCGAAGTTCAGAATGATTCTCAATTTGACAGGGTGTGATACCATTGACAGCACTTACATATATATTGTCGGTATCACCGACGCTGATGGACAGAATTAATGGCTATCTCAATCAAGACCCCTGAAGATATCGAAAAAATGCGCGTCGCTGGCCGCCTGGCTGCCGAAGTGCTGGAGATGATCGAACCCTATGTTAAACCGGGCGTCAGCACCGGCGAGCTGGATCGCATCTGTAATGATTATATTGTTAATGAACAACACGCGGTTTCGGCCTGCCTCGGCTATCACGGTTATCCGAAATCCGTTTGCATCTCTATTAATGAAGTGGTGTGCCACGGTATCCCGGACGACGCCAAACTGCTGAAAGACGGTGACATCGTTAACATTGACGTCACCGTAATCAAAGATGGTTTCCACGGCGACACCTCGAAAATGTTTATCGTCGGTAAACCGACCATCATGGGCGAACGCCTGTGCCGCGTGACGCAGGAAAGTCTGTACCTGGCGCTACGCATGGTAAAACCAGGTATTAATCTGCGCGAAATCGGCGCGGCAATTCAGAAATTTGTCGAAGCAGAAGGCTTCTCTGTCGTTCGTGAATATTGCGGACACGGTATTGGTCGCGGCTTCCACGAAGAGCCGCAAGTGCTGCACTATGACTCACCTGAAACCAACGTCGTGCTGAAACCGGGGATGACCTTCACCATCGAGCCAATGGTCAACGCGGGTAAAAAAGAGATCCGCACCATGAAAGATGGCTGGACGGTAAAAACCAAAGATCGCAGCTTGTCTGCACAATACGAGCATACTATTGTGGTGACTGATAACGGCTGCGAAATTCTGACGCTACGCAAGGATGACACCATCCCGGCGATAATCTCGCACGACGAATAAGAGGCAGACAAACGCAAAAATGCCTGATGCGCTACGCTTATCAGGCCTACTTTCTCCTGCAATATATTGAATTTGCAAGGAGTTGTAGGCCGGATAAGGCCTTCACGCCGCATCCGGCATGAACACGTGCACTTTGTCAACAATCTGAAGCCGGCGAATGCCGGCTTTTTTAATGCGATAATTTAATCTTATGGGTGGCGCACAATGAATACCCTTCCAGAACAGTACGCAAATACCGCTCTCCCCACCCTGCCCGGTCAACCGCAAAATCCATGCGTCTGGCCCCGTGACGAATTAACCGTCTCTGGGATAAAAGCCCATATTGATACCTTTCAGCGTTGGCTGGGCGATGCCTTTGATAGCGGGATCTCCGCAGAACAGTTGATTGAAGCCCGCACCGAGTTTATCGACCAACTCCTGCAACGCTTGTGGATTGAAGCCGGTTTCAGTCAGATTGCCGACCTGGCGCTGGTCGCTGTCGGTGGCTATGGTCGTGGCGAGCTGCATCCACTTTCGGACGTCGATTTACTGATCTTAAGCCGCAAGAAACTGCCGGACGACCAGGCACAAAAAGTAGGCGAGTTGTTAACGCTGCTCTGGGATGTGAAGCTGGAAGTCGGTCATAGCGTGCGGACACTTGAAGAATGCATCCTGGAAGGGTTATCGGATTTAACCGTAGCCACCAATTTAATTGAATCACGCTTGTTGATTGGCGATGTTGCGCTATTTCTCGAACTGCAAAAACACATTTTCAGCGAAGGATTCTGGCCTTCCGACAAGTTCTACGCGGCGAAAGTTGAAGAACAGAACCAGCGCCACCAGCGTTACCACGGCACCAGCTACAACCTTGAGCCAGACATCAAAAGCAGCCCCGGGGGCTTGCGTGATATTCACACTTTACAGTGGGTGGCCCGCCGTCATTTTGGCGCAACATCGTTGGATGAAATGGTCGGGTTTGGCTTCTTAACCTCAGCGGAGCGAGCGGAATTAAACGAATGTCTGCATATATTGTGGCGTATTCGCTTTGCCCTGCATCTGGTCGTCAGCCGTTACGATAACCGCCTGTTGTTTGATCGCCAGCTTAGCGTCGCCCAGCGTCTGAATTACAGTGGTGAAGGTAACGAACCGGTCGAGCGGATGATGAAGGATTACTTCCGCGTCACGCGCCGCGTCAGCGAACTCAACCAGATGCTGCTACAACTGTTTGATGAAGCCATCCTCGCCCTGCCCGCCGATGAAAAGCCGCGTCCGATTGACGATGAGTTTCAGCTACGCGGTACGCTTATCGACCTGCGTGATGAAACACTATTTATGCGCCAGCCGGAAGCCATCTTGCGTATGTTCTACACTATGGTACGCAACAGTGCGATCACCGGCATTTACTCCACCACGCTGCGCCAGTTACGTCACGCCCGCCGTCATCTGCAACAACCACTGTGCAACATTCCGGAAGCGCGAAAGCTATTTTTGAGCATTCTGCGTCACCCCGGCGCAATGCGTCGCGGGTTACTGCCAATGCATCGCCATAGCGTGCTGGGCGCCTATATGCCCCAATGGTCGCATATCGTCGGGCAGATGCAGTTTGACCTGTTCCACGCTTACACAGTGGATGAACATACCATTCGCGTGATGTTGAAACTGGAGAGTTTTGCCAGTGAAGAAACGCGCCAGCGCCATCCGTTGTGTGTGGACGTCTGGCCGCGCCTGCCATCACCAGAGCTGATTTTTATCGCCGCACTGTTTCACGATATCGCCAAAGGGCGCGGCGGTGACCACTCCATACTCGGCGCACAAGACGTGGTGCATTTTGCCGAACTGCACGGCCTGAACTCGCGCGAAACGCAACTGGTCGCCTGGCTGGTTCGCCAGCACTTGCTGATGTCGGTCACCGCCCAGCGCCGCGATATTCAGGATCCGGAAGTCATCAAACAATTCGCCGAAGAAGTACAAACGGAAAATCGACTGCGTTTTCTGGTCTGTCTGACGGTAGCCGATATTTGCGCCACTAACGAAACGCTGTGGAATAGCTGGAAGCAGAGTCTGTTGCGCGAACTCTATTTTGCCACCGAAAAACAGCTACGACGCGGAATGCAAAACACGCCAGATATGCGCGAACGAGTTCGCCATCACCAGCTTCAGGCACTGGCGCTGCTGCGTATGGACAATATCGACGAAGAGGCGCTACACCAGATCTGGTCACGCTGTCGCGCTAACTATTTTGTCCGCCATAGCCCAAATCAACTGGCCTGGCACGCTCGCCATTTATTACAACATGATTTAAGCAAGCCGCTGGTATTACTTAGCCCACAGGCTACGCGCGGCGGTACGGAGATATTTATCTGGAGTCCTGATCGGCCGTATCTGTTTGCTGCCGTGTGTGCCGAATTAGACCGCCGCAATTTAAGCGTTCATGACGCGCAAATTTTCACGACCCGCGACGGTATGGCGATGGATACCTTCATTGTGCTGGAGCCGGATGGCAGCCCGCTATCCGCAGATCGCCATGAGGTTATTCGCTTTGGCCTGGAGCAAGTACTGACACAAAGTAGCTGGCAGCCACCGCAGCCGCGTCGTCAACCCGCCAAATTACGTCACTTTACTGTTGAAACCGAAGTGACGTTTTTGCCGACCCATACCGACCGAAAATCATTCCTCGAACTGATCGCCCTCGACCAACCAGGACTGCTGGCACGGGTGGGGAAAATTTTTGCCGATCTGGGAATTTCGCTTCATGGCGCCCGAATTACAACCATTGGTGAGCGAGTAGAAGATTTATTCATAATCGCCACCGCCGACCGACGTGCGCTTAATAATGAGTTGCAGCAGGAAGTGCATCAGCGGTTGACAGAGGCCCTCAATCCAAACGATAAAGGGTGATGTGTTTACTGATATGAAAAGAGTTTAACAATGCAGCAGTTACAGAACATTATTGAAACCGCTTTTGAACGCCGTGCCGAAATCACGCCAGCCAATGCAGACACTGTTACCCGCGAAGCGGTAAATCAGGTGATCTCGCTGCTGGACTCCGGCGCGCTGCGTGTTGCGGAAAAAATTGACGGTCAGTGGGTGACGCATCAGTGGTTGAAAAAAGCGGTGCTGCTCTCTTTCCGTATTAATGATAATCAGGTGATCGAAGGGGCAGAAAGCCGCTACTTCGATAAAGTGCCGATGAAATTCGCCAACTACGACGAAGCACGTTTCCAGAAAGAAGGCTTCCGTGTTGTACCACCAGCGGCGGTACGTCAGGGTGCGTTTATTGCCCGTAACACCGTGCTGATGCCGTCTTACGTCAACATCGGCGCATATGTTGATGAAGGCACCATGGTTGATACCTGGGCGACCGTCGGTTCCTGTGCGCAGATTGGTAAAAACGTGCACCTGTCTGGCGGTGTAGGCATTGGCGGCGTGCTGGAGCCGCTGCAGGCTAACCCGACCATCATTGAAGACAACTGCTTCATCGGCGCGCGCTCTGAAGTGGTTGAAGGGGTGATTGTCGAAGAAGGTTCCGTTATTTCCATGGGCGTATACATCGGTCAGAGCACCCGTATTTACGACCGTGAAACCGGCGAAATCCACTACGGTCGCGTTCCGGCAGGCTCTGTGGTTGTTTCTGGCAACCTGCCGTCGAAAGATGGCAAATACAGCCTTTATTGTGCCGTTATCGTTAAGAAAGTTGACGCGAAAACTCGCGGTAAAGTCGGTATCAACGAACTGCTGCGTACCATCGACTAAAAGTATGCAAACGGGCAGCACGATGCTGCCCGTGTGCTTTCTGACTCAGATTAATTCGCCCTACTCATTCTTGTCCCTTCTTTTAAATACTTTTTCATCTTTTTTGGACTGTCATGTAATTCGCAAAACGAAGATAAATGTGCTAATCCATCCTCTGGAATATCGCCAGAATAAAGCAGGTAATTTTTTAAATTTTACGCCATGATAGAAGTCTGGAAGAAAAAGGCTTTCTGCGATCACAGTCGAGCCGGGCGGGCCAGGCCAAATGCTAAGATAAGCACAATTTACTGACTCATTTTGAGGTAACGCTATGTACGACAATCTGAAAAGTCTGGGTATTACCAATCCTGAAGAAATTGATCGTTACAGCCTCCGGCAGGAAGCCAACAACGATATTCTGAAAATCTATTTTCAGAAAGACAAAGGTGAGTTTTTCGCCAAGAGCGTGAAGTTTAAATATCCGCGTCAGCGCAAAACGGTGGTCGCCGATGGTGTGGGTCAGGGTTATAAAGAAGTGCAGGAAATCAGCCCAAATCTTCGTTATATCATTGATGAGCTTGATCAAATCTGCCAGCGTGACCGTAGCGAAGTTGATCTTAAGCGTAAGATCCTCGATGACTTGCGTCACCTGGAGTCAGTGGTAACCAATAAGATCAGTGAGATTGAAGCGGATCTGGAAAAGCTGACACGCAAATAATAGTAACTGATGTCATTCTGCGAGCCGGGTAAAGTATCACCCGGCTTTAATTTTGTTATGAACCTACCGCTCTTCATCCAGTTGCAGCGCCACATACAGCAGCAACCTGTCATCAAAATTGCCCAAATCCAGGCCGGTCAGTTCTGATATACGATTAAGTCGATACTCCAGCGTATTTCGATGGATAAACAGCGCCTTTGACGTTACCAGCGGTTGCACATTGTGGCGAAACCACGCCGCCAGTGTTCGCCGCAGCAATCCGTTATTGTCCATCGCTTTCAATCGCGCCAGCGGTCGCGCCAGTTCGTTGGCTTGCCAGTCGCCGCGCAAACTATCCAGTAAAACTGGTAGCATCAGATCCTGATAAAAATAGCAGCGATTTTCGGGCATTCGCTGTTTACCGACTACCATCGTTGTTTTCGCCGTGCGGTAAGAGCGGGCAATACTGCCAGGTCCAGTAAAATAATTACCCAGCGAAACGCGAAACCGCAGCTGACCGTACTCTTTCATACGAGTAATGAGCTGCTCAACTCGCTTACAATGATCTTCTGCATCCCAGCGCCCAAACGGATTCAACGCCGGTTTCAACACCACCATTTCGGTCAGCGAGACAATCGCCACCAGATTATTACGCTCCGGCGTAATCAGCGCGTTTTGCAATTGCTGTAACTCTGCCATTGCGCTGTCCACGCCAAGCTGACCGCTGTCGACCTCGACAATAGCCACCACTCGCGGTTGATTGAGATCTATCCCTAACCGTTGCGCCCATTCAGTGAGTGCGGGTGTATTCTCCTCGGCCTGAATCAGGTTCATCACCAGTTCTTCCCGCAAACGGCTATCCTGCGCCAACAGGTGCATCAACCGCGACTGTTCCAGCATCATTTCAGCCGTCATGCAGACCAGTTCGCCATATTTGCGCAGATTCTCTGGTTCACCAGTCAGGCCAATTACGCCGACAATCTCACCTTCCAGCCGTAACGGTAGATTAATCCCTTGCCGCACACCGTGCAGATGACGTGCTACCGCGTCATCGATATCGACAACTCGCCCCTGCGAGAGTACCAGCAATGCACCTTCGTGCAATTCACCAATACGTTCACGATCGCCGCTGCCGATAATGCGCCCGCGAGCATCCATTACATTGATATTGGTATCGATAATGCGCATGGTGCGCGCCACGATATCCTGCGCCATTTTGGTATCAAGATGCCAGCCAGCCATAAGCCCTCCATTGTGCACGGCTTAGCATAAGGAAGTACGGAACGCACGGCATTGTGCAAATGCCCAAAGGAACGAAGATATATATGGAGTTGTGGGGAAGTTCACAGATTGCATGAAGACCCCCTTCCCTGAACGGGAAGGGGTTGAGGAAGATTACTGCATTAACAGGTAGATGGTGCTGTCGCCGCGCTGAATGTTCAGTGCCAGCACGGATGGTTTGCTGTCGAGAACTTTACGCAGTTCAGCGATGTTTTTCACTGCCTGCTGGTTCGCGCCAATAATCACATCACCTTTTTTCAGGCCAATCTGTGCAGCCGGAGTGCCCGTTTTCACGTTGTTCACGACGACGCCCTGATCTTTGCCTTTGTTGCTCATCTCAGCGCCTTCAATGCCGTTGAAGATGGAGCTGGAGTCAACCTGATTCTGGCTGCTCTGCTGCAGTTCCAGGTTCACGTTAACCTGCTTACCGTCGCGCAGTAAGCCCAGAGTCAGTTTGCTGCCCACCGGCATGGTGCCTACCTGGGCACGCAGCGCGGCAAAGCTGCTGATTGGCTTACCGTTCAGTGAGGTGATCACATCACCCGCTTTAATACCTGCTTTCGCGGCAGAAGAATTCGGCAGAACCTGACTTACAAATGCACCGCGCTGGGCGTCAACTTTCATCGCTTTCGCCAGTTCGGAGTTCAGTTCGGTTCCCATAATACCCAGCTCGCCGCGTTTCACCTGCCCGTATTCCACCATCTGCGAAGTCAGGTTTTTCACCATGTTGCTCGGGATAGCAAAACCGATGCCGATGTTGCCGCCGTCCGGTGCGAGGATTGCGGTGTTGATACCAATCAGTTCGCCGTTCAGGTTAACCAGCGCACCACCGGAGTTACCACGGTTGATTGCCGCATCGGTCTGGATGAAGTTTTCGTAGTTTTCGGCATTCAGGCCGCTACGTCCCAACGCAGAGACGATACCGGAAGTTACCGTCTCGCCCAGACCAAACGGGTTACCGATAGCGACGGTGTAATCACCCACGCGCAGCGCGTCGGAATCCGCCATCTTAATTGCAGTCAGGTTTTTCGGGTTCTGGATCTGGATCAGCGCGATATCAGAGCGCGGATCTTTGCCAACCATCTTCGCGTCGAACTTACGGCCATCGCTAAGTTGGACTTTAATTACCGTCGCGTTATCAACAACGTGGTTGTTGGTGACGACATAGCCTTTATCGGCATCAATAATAACGCCGGAACCCAGCGCCATGAATTTTTGTTGCTGGCCGCCGCCATTGCCGCCCTGGCCCCCCTGGCAGAACGGAGAGCTCTGGAACGGAGAACCGTCCTGGCAGAACGGAGAATCATCGCCGAAGAACTGCTGGAAATTACGCGGCATACGCGGCGTATTGACGGTTGTGCTACCTTCTACGTTAATACTGACCACCGAAGGCATCACCTTTTCGAGCATCGGTGCAAGGCTTGGCATCTGCTGTGCTGTCGTTGCTGAAGATGTTTCAGCCGCCGTCGCAGAGAGCGGAGATAACGCCAAACCTAAACTCAGAGCCAATGCACTCAGTGCTAATGTGGTTTTTTTCATGTATTTCAGTCTCGATTAACAGATAACGCAAAATTGCTGTGTTCTTCAGATTCGTTTTATAGCGCGAAGTTCCGAACTAAAGTTTCTGCAAAAAGTAAAAATTTATTGTCCGTCTTTACAAAAGCCTGGTTATTGTTCTACCGCCATCAGCCGCCGATATTCATCCCACGCATAAAGGTCCGTCATGCCGCTGATATAATCCTGTAACAGCCGACAACGATAATAATATTCCCATAACGGGAACTCAGGAGAATCTGACGGTAATTTACTGACAGCCTCGACATAGGCCAGCCGATGGCGCGTTGAGAGCTTGTGGAATAAGCGTGATTCAATGGGGAAACGTTTTACTCGCTCTTTTTCTACCAGTTCAGTAAAGTCTGATAATGACATGCTTAATAAAGGACGATAAATCTCTAATAACCCGCTAATCACCCGATACCCCTGCAACTCAAGCTGCTCGACATCTGGATGGCTAAACACATGTTTTACGGCGACATTTTTATATAATTTTAAAAGTTCACTACATTCACTGGCATCTTCTAACAGGGCATGATTAAACGTTCCGGCAAAAATCGTCGGCAAATTATCAATAAATCGTTGTGCCGCATAGGGCACCAGCTTATTGAGGGTGTTCACCCGTAAATACATAAAAAACTGATCTTCCGTACTGCGGCTTAAACTATTTGAGCGCGATTTTTCCCAGGCATTTTCTACCACTTGTGCAAACAGAGAACCTTTCTCATGCTGACCCCACGCATCATGCAAATGATGATAAAGCTGCTCAACGGTAAATATTCTTTTCTCTACCGCATCTTCAAGATCAGCCACACAATAAGAGATATCGTCAGCTGCTTCCATAATCCACGTTAATGGAAAACGACTGTAAAGCGCCAAATTAAGTTCTTTACGCAAACGGGCAATATAGGCTTCTTCAGAAAGATAATAGCCCGGTTTTTTCATTAAATAGTGGTGAGTCTCAGGCGTTTCACCACGCCACCACGCCGGACGAGTATATTTTAAAATACCGCCAACCTGCGCCCAGGTGAGATTCATCCGCATCAATGTATGCACCAGACGAATACCTTGTGCATTACCTTCAAAATGACATAAGTCCTGACGAATTTTGCGCCGCAGCTCGTTGAGTTGTTCCTCTCCTTCCCGCAATCGCAACGCTGTCACGCTACAGCGATCGTCGGTCAGCGGCTGACTTTCGGCATCCGCTGGGTACAAACGCTGGCGAAACCAGTCATTTATAGCCGCTTCGCCAAAATGACCAAACGGTGGATTACCGATATCGTGCATCAGGCATGACATCTCGACAATGCTTTCAAACGGCCCGGTCAGTTCATCCAGGCCGTACTCCTCCAGCAATTTAAGTTCTTTCAGACGACTTAAAATCTCTTTGGCGATATAGCGCCCCACCTGCTGAACTTCCATTGAATGGGTAAGACGCGTGCGTACGGCGGCATTGCGCTCAAGTGGAAAAACCTGGGTCTTTTGTTGCAGACGACGAATCGCCGGAGAGTTAATAATACGCCCGCGATCGCTTTCAAAGATCCGCAAGATCTCATGTTCGGTTTTAACGCCCTGCGGTGAACGATAACGACGATGCCAGTTTATTTTGTTTCGGAAATCAATCTGTGCCATGTCCTCTCCCGCGTGAGAAATACGCTTCCTCTTAAGCGCATGATAAACTATGCCCTCAAATCAGGCTTATCGCGAGTAAATCTATGAAAATCGGCATCATTGGTGCAATGGAAGAAGAAGTTACGCTACTGCGTGACAAAATCGAAAACCGTCAAACTCTCCGTCTGGGTGGCTGTGAAATCTACACAGGTCAACTGAACGGAACCGAGGTTGCGCTTCTGAAATCGGGCATCGGTAAAGTCGCTGCGGCGCTGGGTGCAACTCTGCTGCTGGAACACTGCAAACCAGATGTGATTATTAACACCGGTTCTGCAGGGGGCCTGGCGCCAACGCTGAAAGTGGGCGATATCGTTGTCTCTGACGAAGCACGTTATCACGACGCGGATGTCACGGCATTTGGTTATGAATATGGTCAGTTACCTGGCTGTCCGGCAGGCTTCAAAGCTGATGATAAACTGATCGCTGCCGCCGAGTCCTGCATTGCCGAACTGAATCTTAACGCTGTACGAGGCCTGATTGTCAGCGGCGACGCGTTCATCAACGGCTCTGTTGGTCTGGCGAAAATCCGCCACAATTTCCCGCAGGCCATTGCGGTAGAGATGGAAGCGACAGCTATCGCTCATGTCTGCCACAATTTTAATGTACCGTTTGTGGTGGTACGCGCCATCTCCGACGTGGCCGATCAACAGTCTCATCTCAGCTTCGACGAATTTCTGGCCGTTGCAGCCAAACAGTCCAGCCTGATGGTTGAGTCACTGGTGCAGAAACTGGCGCATGGCTAAGTCACTGTTCAGGGCGCTGGTCGCCCTGTCTTTTCTCGCACCGCTGTGGCTCAACGCCGCGCCGCGCGTTATCACACTTTCTCCCGCCAACACTGAACTTGCCTTTGCCGCCGGGATCACGCCGGTAGGGGTCAGCAGTTATTCCGACTATCCGCCAGAAGCGCAGAATATTGAGCAGGTTTCCACCTGGCAAGGGATGAATCTGGAACGCATCGTGGCGCTGAAACCCGATTTGGTGGTTGCCTGGCGCGGAGGGAACGCCGAGCGGCAGGTTGACCAACTTGCTTCGCTGGGAATAAAAGTCATGTGGGTCGATGCGACAAGCATTGAACAAATTGCCGATGCGTTACGTCAACTGGCTCCCTGGAGTCCGCAACCTGACAAGGCCGGAAAAGCCGCGCAAACCTTACTGGAACAGTATGCGCAACTGAAAGCGCAATATGCTGATAAACCGAAAAAACGTGTTTTCTTACAATTCGGCATTAATCCGCCATTCACCAGCGGAAAAGAGTCGATTCAGAACCAGATACTGGAAGTTTGCGGCGGAGAAAACATCTTTAAAGACAGTCGAGTTCCCTGGCCGCAGGTTAGCCGTGAACAAGTATTAGCACGCGCACCGCAGGCCATTGTCATCACTGGCGGAGCGGATAAAATTCCTAAAATAAAGCAATACTGGGGCGAACAACTCAAAATTCCCGTTATTCCTCTCACAAGTGACTGGTTTGAACGCGCAAGCCCACGTATTATCCTCGCTGCACAACAACTCTGTAATGCGCTTTCACAAGTGGATTAGCGCCTGACCTTTCAGGTGCTCAGTGGGGATTGAAAAATGCTCGTCTATTGGCTGGATATAGTCGGTACAGCGGTATTTGCCATCTCCGGCGTTTTGCTGGCCGGAAAATTGCGTATGGACCCTTTTGGCGTCCTGGTTCTGGGCGTGGTTACCGCAGTAGGTGGCGGGACAATTCGCGACATGGCGCTGGATCACGGTCCGGTATTTTGGGTGAAAGATCCCACCGATCTGGTCGTCGCGATGGTGACCAGTATGCTGACTATCGTTCTGGTACGCCAGCCAAGGCGCTTACCCAAATGGATGCTGCCGGTGCTGGATGCTGTTGGTCTGGCAGTGTTTGTTGGCATTGGTGTCAACAAAGCCTTTAATGCGGAAGCCGGTCCGTTAATCGCGGTTTGTATGGGTGTGATCACCGGCGTTGGCGGCGGGATCATCCGCGATGTACTGGCGCGCGAAGTTCCGATGATATTACGCACAGAAATCTACGCGACGGCCTGTATTATCGGCGGTATTGTCCACGCTACAGCTCATTACACCTTCTCCGTACCGCTGGAAACAGCCAGTATGATGGGAATGGTTGTAACGCTATTGATTCGGCTGGCGGCTATTCGGTGGCATCTGAAATTGCCGACGTTTGCGCTGGATGAGAATGGGCGTTGAAGAGAGAAGGTGTGCCGGATAGTTTATCCGGCACATTAACAGCAGATTAGATGCTGAAGGAAGAACCGCAACCGCAGGTGCTTTTCGCATTCGGGTTGGTTACGATGAAGCGTGAACCTTCCAGACCTTCGGTATAATCAACGGAACCGCCGACCAGATATTGCAGGCTCATCGGATCAACCACCAGGCCAACGCCCTGTTTTTCGATGGTCATATCGCCTTCGTTCACCTGATCATCAAAGGTGAAACCATACTGGAAGCCGCTGCAACCGCCACCGGTGATATACACGCGTAATTTCAGATTCGGGTTATCTTCGTCAGCGATCAGGCTTTTAACTTTGTTGGCTGCTGCGTCGGTAAACTCCAGCGGCAGTGCTACGTCATCACTCATATTTTGCTCCAAACGACATCGGCAATTGGGCAAATTCTAACCCAATAATAACTGCCATTATCTAATACCCTGGTATTTCGTTCAAGTATTCTCGCTGGCAGCCACGGCCTTGCTTCTCGCCAGCTGCTCCGCTTCCTGTTTTGCCAGCGTGCGGGCAAGAATCGCCGAGTATAACGGTTTTCCACCAGTAAATTGTGCTAATAGTGTTGCGCCAAGACCGGTAATAATCATTGGCAAAATGAGCTGATAGTTATCTGTCATCTCAAGCACCAGGATGATCCCGGTCAACGGCGCACGAACAGAGGCCGCCAGTAACGCCCCCATTCCAGCTATAGCAAATGTCCCTGCTTCAAGGTGGTATTGCGGAAATATCTCCGTGGCAGCCATGCCAAATGCCGTTCCCAAAACCGTACCGAGCGCCAGCATCGGAGCGAAAATACCGCCCGGCGCGCCAGAAGAGAAGCAGAGCAGCGTAGTGATCACTCGCGCGACAAAAATAAATATCAGCATTCCCATGCTGAAATTCCCCGCCGTAGCGATAGGAATCAGGTTAAAACCGCCGCCCGAAGTTTCTGGTGCAACGAAACCCAACAACCCGCACAGACCGCCAATCGCACCGCCCATCAACACCCATTTAGTGATATTGCCGCCGTGCACACGGTGCAGCAAATCCTGCATCCCCAGAACCCATTTATTAAAAACAGGGCCGAAGATACCAAAAATAATGCCGAGGATCAGATAAAGCCACAGGGTATTGAGCGGCGCGTCAGAAAGTTTACCGACGTCAATCAGCGCAACTTCATGATTAAAAATCCGATACATAATGGTCGACATAATGACGCCAATAAATACCGCTTTAATCGAAATTAACGTATAGCGAAACTGCGGACGCATCTCTTCGATAATAAATAGAATACCCGCGAGCGGCGCGTTAAAGGCCGCCGCCAGCCCCGCCGCTGCACCGGTTGCCAGCAACGTGTGGCGAGCTTCATCACCTTTCATGCGGAAAATATCAAGCACCATACGGCCAATGTTACCGCCGATCTGCACGGTTGGTCCTTCACGCCCCAGAACCATACCACCACCGAGTGTCCCCAACCCGCCAAAGAATTTCACCGGCAAAACACGCCACCAGCGAACGGGACGTTGATCTTCCAGCGCCCCTTCAATTTCCGGAATCCCTGAACCACCTGCTTCTGGCGCGTATTTACGCACCAGAAAGTAGCCGAACATTGCCAGCACCGCCGAACAAAGAAAAGCGACGGTTAACAGAAGTGGGTAATTATCAGCAGTATGTACCAGCGCACCCATACGTTGGTTTTGCAACCAGGCGACGCCTTTGTCAAAAGCAACTGCAGCCAGCCCGACAAGGGTGCCGACGACCGCCGCCATAAACAAAATGGCTAATGGTGTTTTGTCGCGCTCAAGAAGTTGGCGAATCAGTTGTCTGCGTCGCAGACGCGCGGCCTGCGGTATTTCATAAGAAGGAGTTTCAGTTTTCATCCAATGATCACATATTGGTCATACAAATAAGATGACGGCATTTTACTCGCTCGTTCCATGAAAATCCTTTGCAAAGCGTAATGTTTCAAATACCCAAAACTTTTATACTCTTAGAAATCCAGGTTGCAGCAGTATAAGCAACCTGATGTTTGACGAGTATTTAACTTGTTATGAATAACATAGAATAGCAGCCATTCACTTTTTCTACGAATCAGGAACCCTCCATGAGTAAGTCTGAAAACCTATACAGCGCAGCGCGCGAGCTGATCCCTGGCGGTGTGAACTCTCCTGTTCGCGCCTTTACCGGCGTGGGCGGTACTCCACTGTTTATCGAAAAAGCGGACGGCGCTTATCTGTACGACGTTGATGGCAAAGCCTATATCGATTATGTCGGTTCCTGGGGGCCGATGGTGCTGGGTCATAATCATCCGGCGATCCGCAATGCAGTGATTGAAGCCGCTGAACGTGGTCTGAGCTTTGGTGCGCCGACCGAAATGGAAGTAAAAATGGCAGAGCTGGTGACCGAACTCGTGCCGACGATGGATATGGTGCGCATGGTGAACTCTGGCACCGAAGCAACGATGAGCGCCATCCGCCTGGCGCGTGGTTTTACCGGTCGCGACAAAATCATTAAATTCGAAGGTTGTTACCACGGCCACGCTGACTGCCTGCTGGTGAAAGCCGGTTCTGGCGCGCTCACGTTAGGTCAGCCAAACTCTCCGGGCGTTCCGGCAGATTTCGCCAAACATACCTTAACCTGTACCTATAACGATCTGGCGTCTGTACGCGCCGCGTTTGAACAGTATCCGCAAGAGATTGCCTGCATTATCGTCGAGCCAGTGGCAGGCAACATGAACTGTGTTCCTCCGCTGCCAGAGTTCCTGCCGGGTCTGCGCGCGCTGTGTGACGAGTTTGGCGCGTTGCTGATCATCGATGAAGTTATGACCGGTTTCCGCGTGGCGCTGGCAGGCGCACAGGATTATTACGGCGTGGTGCCGGATCTCACCTGCCTGGGCAAAATCATCGGCGGTGGGATGCCAGTAGGCGCATTCGGCGGTCGTCGTGATGTAATGGATGCACTGGCTCCGACCGGCCCGGTCTATCAGGCTGGTACGCTTTCCGGTAACCCAATTGCGATGGCAGCAGGTTTCGCCTGTCTGAATGAAGTCGCACAGCCGGGCATTCACGAAACGCTGAATGAGTTAACCACGCGTCTGGCGGAAGGTCTGCTGGAAGCGGCAGAAGAAGCGGGAATTCCGCTGGTCGTTAACCATGTTGGCGGCATGTTCGGTATTTTCTTTACCGACGCCGAGTCCGTGACGTGCTACCAGGACGTGATGGCTTGTGACGTGGAACGCTTTAAGCGTTTCTTCCATATGATGCTGGATGAAGGTGTATATCTGGCACCGTCAGCGTTTGAAGCGGGTTTTATGTCTGTGGCGCACAGCATGGAAGATATCAATAACACCATCGATGCTGCGCGTCGGGTGTTTGCGAAGTTGTGATGATTTTGCCTCGCCCACCGGGCGAGGCATTCAATTAACGGCTCTGCTTTCTCAACAAATAGATAAAGTACGGCGCGCCAATAAACGTCGATAGCAACCCCGCTGGGATCTGGAACGGAAACAGCACCATCCGCCCACACCAGTCAGCGAATACCAGCAGCAAACCTCCCACCAGCGCCGAAATCACAATATGCGGCATCGTTCGTCGAAAGCCCATCATCCGCGCAATATGCGGTGCCATCAGACCAACAAAACTCAACGGTCCAATAGTCATCGTCGCGGTCGCTGTCAGGCAAGCCGCTAACAGCAGCAACGCAATTCGCGTCGGCGTCAGCGCCATTCCCACAGCTCGTGCGGTATCGCCACCCAGCGGCAAAATGGTCAGCCAGCGGCGGCACAGCGGGGTAATCGCCAGCAAAATCACCATCACAATTCCTGTGCGCCAGACCTGTGCATCGGTCGCGTTGTAGGTCGAACCGGAAATCCAGGTCAGCACTTGCGCCATTCGCGGGTCACCACTCGCCTGCAACATCATCAAAAGCATGGTGAACGCGGTGCTTAACGCCATCCCCGCAAGCAGCATCCGGTGTGGGGAAAATCCACCTCGACCGGCGGCGATCATAATGATTAACAAGGTCACCGCCGCGCCAAGACTTCCCGCAGGCAACAGCCAGCCAAAGGCATTGCCCGGCACCAGAAACAGCATCAACACTACGCCAAACGCCGCACCGGAGCTAATCCCCAGCACTTCCGGGCTTGCCATCGGGTTTCCGGTCAACCGCTGAATAATGCAGCCCGCCACCGCCAGCATGACGCCCGCAAACAGTGCTGCCATAATTCGTGGCCAGCGCCAGGGCATTAAATCATCAAGCAGCGCCCCGCTCGCCCACGTCCAGCCGTGCGCATCACGACCAAACGACAACGCCACAACCACAGCAATCAACAGCAGCACGCCGCCAGCGAGGGCAAACGCCAGCACATGTTGGCGTTCAGTCGCGACACGATCGTTCACCTTCATATCTGGCGCGCTAATGCTGCGTAAACGCGGCAGCAGCCACAACAGCAGCGGCGCACCGATGAGCGCAGTGACCGAACCGGTGGAAACCTCCATCCACACGCGAGTCAGCCAGAGGATGATTTGATCGGAAAGCCAGAGGATCAGCGCACCAATCAGCGACGCCAGCATCAACCGTGGCAGCAAACGCCGCGCCCCCAGCATTTTCGCCAGCAGTGGTGCGAACAACCCGATAAAGCCGATAATCCCTACCGCATTCACCAGCAGAGCACTGATGACAATCGCCAGCGACAGCGCCGCCAGACGCGCCAGCGACAAGGCCAGCCCGAGATTGCGCGCCACGCCATCATCAAGCCCCATCAGGGTTAACGGACGAAGTAGCAGTAACGTCAGCATCACGCCACCCAGCAGCTGCGGCCATAAACGCTCAACGCCGCCCCAGTCGGTTTGCGTCAGCGTTCCTGTGCTCCACAGGAACATGCTTTGCAGCTGGTCGTGATGGAAGATAACCAGTAACTGATTGATTGCCCCACAATAAAGGCTCACCACCAGACCCGCGAGGATCAGCGTTACCGGCGAAAGCCGTTTCCCCCACGCGACGCCAAAGACAATTAAGCCAACAACACAAGCCCCTGCCAACGCGGCAAACTGGCTCGCCATCGCGCCGGGGATCGCCCAGAGCGTAGTGACGGTAATCCCCAGTTGTGCGCCCGTTGCGACGCCCAGCGTGGTCGGTTCCGCCAGCGGGTTACGCAGCACTTGCTGAAACAGCACGCCTACCAGCCCCAGACCTGCGCCAACCAGCAGTGAAATCGCCAGACGCGGCAGCAAGCTGTAGTGAAAAATCATCTGCTCAATGACGTCAATATCCGGCGACCAGGCAGCCTGCGCCCACTGGCTACGCGGCAGCGCCTGCGAGAAGTTCATCCAGGTCAACGCCGCAGCGGCAATCACCAGCAGCGCCAGTAATAACGCCGGGAAAAGCGCAATTCGTTTACTCACGCTTGACCTCCGATGGCGTTATCCAGAATACGCACAAAATGCATTGCCGAGAGCGTCGCACCATAGAACCAGACGGCGGGTACGCGCTGAAAGCGTCCGGCACGGACAAACGGCATTGCCTGCCACAGCGGCGTCGCCATTAACGCGTCCATGTCTTTGCTGTTGTCGTGATCAAAACAGAGCACATCAACGTCTTTATAGGCTGCCAGACGATCGATACTGACGGCGGTACTGCCCCAAAAGTTGGTTTCCCCTTGCCAGGCATTTGGGATGCCGTACTCATCAAGAATTTCCTGGAATAAGCTGTTTGGACCGAAGACCAACATATGGCGCGAATCGATAAGCGTCGTCAGCAGTAACGGACGCGATCCTCGCTTTACAAAGCGGGGTTTCATGCTGCGGATAAAGTCTTCATATTGCGCTAAATGCATTTCCGCTGCGCTTTGCAGGTTAAGTAAATCTGCCATTTCCGTCAGCGATTTACGCGCCATCGCCAATGGCTGTTTGCCGTCGCTGAAGTTAAATCCGCGTCCCGGCGCAATACGTGCCAGCATTTCAGGTGAAGGGCCATATCCCGCCGACCAGACCATAAACGATGGTTTCATTTCGGTCAGCAGTTCGAGGTTAGGTTCTGTGCGCAAACCAACGTCAATCACTGAGTCCGGCAATGGTGGTTCGCTGACCCACAAGCGATAGTTGATGGTGTCCGCCACGCCGTAAGGCACGATGCCGAGCGCCAGCAGTAATTCCACCGGCAACCACTCCAGCGCCACAATACGATTGGGATCAATAGCCGCCGCGTGGGCGGTATTCATCTGCCATAACAACGGAGAAAGCGCCATCGCCGTTAACAGTCGACGGCGCGAAATAAGAGGTAAGCCGCTCATCAATAAACAAAACTCACAGGTGCAGCACCCGCCGGATGCGGCAAAATACCCATCGGGATGCCATAAATCATTTCGAGGGTTTCGCCGCGCATAATTTCCGCAGGCGTTCCCTGAGCAATCATTTCACCGCCGCGCAGGGCGACCAGATAATCACAGTAACGCGCAGCCATATTGATATCGTGCAGCACGGCAATGACCGTCAGGCCACGCTCCTGACTTAAACGATGCACCAGCGCCAGCACATCAACCTGGTGGGCGATATCCAGCGCCGAGGTCGGTTCGTCCAGCAACAGACAGCGGCTATCCTGCGCCACCAGCATGGCGATCCATGCCCGCTGACGCTCGCCGCCAGAGAGACTATCGACCAGCCGCTGCGCCAGCGGTTTTAAGCCAACCAGCGAGATAGCTTCCTCGACCTTTTCGCGATCTACCGCGCCAAAGCGCCCCAGCGCGCCATGCCACGGGTAACGACCAATCGCCACCAGTTCACGCACCGTCATCCCTTCTGCCGGAGGAAGCTGCTGCGGCAAATAAGCCACTTTGCGGGCGAACGCTTTGCTGCTCCAGCTTTCCAGCGGCTGGGCATCAAGAAGAATTTCACCTTCCGACGGCGGCTGATGACGACCGAGCATTTTCAGTAACGTGGATTTACCGGAACCGTTGTGACCAATCAGACCGGTCACTTTCCCGGCAGGAAAGGTTAACGACAGCGGATGCAAAAGCGTGCGCCCAGGCACACGAAAGGAGATATTACGCAGTGCAAAAGTGGTATCGGAATGATTCGTGTATTCCTGCATAACAGCCAACTTGTGAAACGGGCACGGAAATCCGTGCCCCAAAAGAGAAATTAGAAACGGAAGGTTGCGGTTGCAACGACCTGACGTTCTGCGCCCCAGAAGCAGCCATAAGTGTTAAAGCAGCTGGCGACGTATTCACGATCGAACAGGTTGTTAACATGCAGCGCCACGTTGGAGCCAGCCATACCGACTCGCGCCAGATCATAACGCACTAACGCATCCACGACCGTATAACTTCCCACTTTAAAGGAGTTAGCCGGATCACCATAGCTGGAGCCTGTATAACGACCACCGGTGCCCAGTGTCAGACCTGAAAGTGGGCCGTCAAAGAAGGTGTAGTCAGCCCACAGAGAAGCCATGTGTTTTGGCACCTGCGCAGGCGTATTGCCTTTGTAGGTAGTATCGGTGGTGTATTCCGCATCGGTGTAGGTATAAGAACCCACCACGTTAACACTCGCCGACAATGCCGCTTTTGCTTCGATTTCTACGCCACGTGCGCGGATCTCGCCACCTTCAACCGAGAAGAAGGAACCCTCAGGGTCCGCCATCAGGTTATTGGTTTTGGTGAGATTATACAGTGCACCTGTCACCACAATTGGGCGATCTTCCGGTACATATTTCACGCCGACTTCGTACTGCTTACCTTTAGATGGTGCGAAAATATTACCATCCTTTCCGACCTGGGAAGAAGGTTCAAACGATTCGCTATAACTGAAGTAAGGTGTTACGCCATTATCAAACAGGTAGTTAACACCACCACGCCAGGTAAACTGTTTGTCATCACGTTTATCGGTCGTCCCGGCAACGCGGTTAAGAGATTCTTGATCCGCCCAGTCATAACGACCGCCCAGGGTGACCAGAACTTTATCCCACTGCGCCTGATCCTGAACGTAAATACCCGTTTGCTTCTGCTTATTCAGAATGCGGTAAGGGCCGGAGTTTGCCGGATCTTTCGCATTGAAATCGAAATCGGTATTCACCGGATTGTACAGATCGAGCAGCGGTACGGAGTCGTCGTAACCAAACCAGGCGTTGATGTCGTTACGCATACGCATGAAATCAACACCCGTCAGCAGGGTGTGGTCAATATCGCCAGTGGCAAATTTGCTCTGCAGCTGGGTATCAACAGAGAAGTTTTGCAGCTTCTCATCATCAACGACATATTTACGCGCCAGATAATGGCCTTTGTCCGCTGGCGCTAATGCCGCACATTGTTGGCTGTAAGCATTCGCCGGATCGGAGCAGACACCGTAACCATAAACGCTGTTTTGCGAGGTTTTGTTTTCCGCAAAGCGCAGGTTCTGACGCACAGTAAAGGTATCGTTAAATTCGTGGTCGAAGCTGTAGCCCACCATCTTCTCATTACGAGAATAGGTGTTGTTCTTCGCCCCTTCGTTAAAGTCCGTCGGCAGACGCTTACCATTCGGCAGCGGCTCAACGGTTCCCTCTTTCGGCAACCAGCCGTAATAACCGGTTTCCGGCTCGTTCTGGAAGTAAGAAAGGAAGGTGAAATTGGTTTTATCGTCCGGACGCCAGGTGAACGCCGGTGCAATAGCATAACGCTGCTCTTCTGACCCTTTCTGCTGAGCATTGGCAGAACGCGCAAGACCGGTCAGACGATAAGAGTAAACGCCGTCATCATCCAGCGCATCGCTAAAGTCAAAACCAGTCTGGAACAGGCTGTCAGTACCGGCTTTAAACTGAACTTCTTTCAGCGGTTCGGTAGTCGGGCGCTTGCTGACCATGTTCAACAGGCCGCCAGGACTGCTTTTACCGTAAAGCACGGAAACCGGGCCACGCATAATTTCAGCGCGTTCCAGCATATACGGGTCAATGACCGCATCGTTATAGAAGTTGCCCTGCAACTTCAGGCCATTCAGATAGTTATTCTGGCTTTGGCCTTCTGCCGCAAAACCGCGAATGATCAGGTGGTCATAGGTGTTGGATGCGCCACGCGTACCAACAGAGACACCTGGCGTGTAGCTGAGCGCCTCTTTTACTGACTTAGGCTGATGCAGCGCCATCTCTTCGGCGGTCACAACAGAAATAGACTGTGGCACTTTTTGAATCGGCGTATCTGTTTTGGTGCCGGTAGCGGACTGTCGCGCCGCAATAGTTGCAGCCGGCCCCCATGCGCTTTCTTGCGGCGCAGGTGCAGCGGTAACGGTGATAGTGTCTTCTTTCGGTTCAACCGCTGCCTGTGCATAAACAGACATGCCGCTAACCGCTGTGGCTACTACAACTGCGATTTTACGCAGCGAGTGTTTTGGCTGAGCAGTTTTGTAACGCGCCATTGGTATATCTCTGATGTAAAGTGAATGATAACGTAAACGAGAATGATTATTATAAAGATAAGATAATATTCGAAAGGCTGACGGGTTCGCAAGCGGTACGCAATATGCGCGCCCCTGAAGGGTCAATAAACAATCAGATGAAAAGAAAGGGTTAATTGTTTAGGCGGGATGTTACTGATATTGACTTATCTACGCCCTGTGTTCATTCATTCCACAAGGCGTAGTGATTTATTCCCCAGTCTATACAAGCCGCGTCAGGATAACGCTTTCAGAAGAAGCTGCGCGCGATGCTCATCGCTCACGGTCTCCCAGGCTTCCGCAAGCTGAACGTGCGCTTGTTTACTGATATCTATAGAAACCGCCAGTCCTTCATCAACTTCCGGCGCCTGAGTGTTGTTCTCACTCTGTTCAATGGCACGGAAAATTGCTTCATTCATGGTGGCAGTGTCGAGCGAACCCAGACGGCTTTTTAGTGCCTGAGCGGTGGAGGCAGAAACCCACATGCGGACGATCTCTTCATTCACCGGTTCACTCTGCACGCGAAAATAACAAAGGTTCTCGTCTGACGGCAGCGGCACGTCAAAATATGGCTGGATCTTGATACCCGCACTGGTCGTCACGGAATAGCGTTTCTGCTTTGTATCCCGGTCATATATCCACAAACTTTTGCTGGCCTTACGTGCCCCTTTAGCTGGAGTAACATTCCATACCGCTGTGTACTGCTCCGGATTTGGCGGGATCATCCGCTCTTCAAAATAGAGGAATTCCGTCAGACTATCCTCCCATAGTAGCCAGCCTGTACGCATATCAGGGGTCTTATGAGGTGCGGCATCTCTTACCGTTTGCGTTCGACGTTCTATAAGCTCTGCGTATTGCTGGAAGACGTCATGCATCACGTCGTTAGCATCACGAGTGGTATCATCAATACGGATCGAACGCGTTGCAGCCGGGTGCATAAGCGTAGTGCCGCAGACTGACTTGATCGGTCTGTCACGCAGGCCTGCTATGCGCAAGAGTTTCATCTCCAGCCCCAATCCCTGATAATTGACATCAATATGTAAATTGCTCCAGCCACCATCAGGAATATTTTTTGCCAGGCAGTAAACGCGACTCCAGTCACCTTCCTCCAGCTTTCTGCCCATCATGGCGGCAACCTGAGTTGCCAACCACCGTTTAGCAAATACCTTTTCAGTATCAGTAAATGCTTGTAAGTATGCCATTACAACGGATCCTTATTACCTTCCAAAAGAGCAATTGCCTGAGACCTGAAGGTCGCGAAGTCCAACATTTTCCCATGCAGTAAAAGACTTTCAGCCAGATATTCGCTGTAGAGAGTGCGATAATCAATATCAGCCTCACGTTTAACGTGCAGATAAGGAAGCACGGGGATCGTACCATTTCGCTGGCTCAGGAATTCCTTAACTGAAATGGTTTTCGCCTCCGCCGTTGACACTTCCTGCTTGTTGCCATTTTCAACTTTACGACAATGCAGCATGAGATCAGCACCTGCGGTGTTATCGCTAACAAATTGCTTAAACGTACCATGCTGCTTGTCGAAAATATCGATCCTTTCAATGGTAAAACCAGCATCCAGCACTGCATTACGCAGACGATTCCAGATGTCCTCCGAAGAGTTCATAAATACCAACACCATCCAGTGTCCTGGTCTTAGCACACGATAACTTTCAGCCAGACTCTGCGTCATTAATTCCTGATATCTGTTGGCATCCTTTTTTTGTACGCGATTAACTATGGCTTCATCCGTGGCATCCGTATAGGACATTAACCAGGACTCCCACAACATATTCATTTCGCTATAGTTAATGTTGGCTCCAAACGGCGGATCGGTGAAAATCAGATCAACACTATTATCCGGCAGAAACGAAAGATCGGTCGCAGAACCCGTTTTAACCTGACAACGACCAACGTAGGCTTTAGCCGTGGTTTCAAGGTGATCAATAATTGATCTGGCCTTGCGTTCGAAGGTCAAAAAGATATTCGCTTCATTGAAAATATACGGGACATTAAAATTTGCCGTATTACCGCTGCCGCCCCAAAAACGGTACTCAGAAAGCCGGGTCACACGCTGATAGAGCGAAGTGAAAACAAAGCCGAGAAATGCGGCAATATTGGTATCTTCAACGCGATGAATCGCTTTCCACAACTGGCTCATCGCCGCCAGATTTCTGGCAGTATAAAAATGCTTTATGTTAGTCAGGCCATGACGCTTGGGCTGTGCCAGATTCACTCCATCTGGTAGATCGAAATCCGGGATGAACCCCTCAGCAAGATATTTGCCTGCGTCAATTGCGGCAATGAGCTTGAGATCGGCCTCCACAGGCGGCACCTCGGACTGAGCTTTACCGCAGCATTTATACCCCACGAGAACCGGCACTGGCGTCGTTCGGGCAAGGCGCGATTTTTTGACCTGATGATGACAATAAGGGCACGGGAACTCGCGCAAAAATTTATGTTCGCGCACAGTGTTACCGTAGCTACGGCATTCGTCCCAAAGCACAAACTCCTTACTACACTCGCTGCAAATGACTTTGTATGACCAGACAGTAAAGAGCAACTCTGCCTCTTTTCCACAGGTACGGCATTGCGTTGTGTAAAGGGTTTTACGCAGATCCTCCAGACTCTCAGTAACTACTTTTACCGCCGCCGCGAGCGCAGCGGGATCGCATTGCGATGTAAATCGATTAGCGATAAAACTGGCTGCAGGTGACAGTTCATTGAGAATGACATCATGACCGGTCGTCAGTGCCGCGACCCCTGTCATACCGCTTCCCGCAAAGGGATCAAGCACCAGTCCGCCTTCGGGCAAATATTTTTGCAGCACCTGGGCAATCCCTTGAGGCGGAACTTTGGTGTGATATGTATGCGCGTCATAAGTATACGTATTCTTTCCTGCTGAAACGCCCTCCGCCACAGCCTCTTTCACGGTCTGCGCAGCTTCAGAATGCGATGAAAGAATTTCAGCCAACAGGTATTCACCATTGCCCCAAAGTTCTCCTTTTTTAAGTCGGGAGAGCAGAGGCAGCCCCGGCTCATCGCGCAGCACAATCGTGCCTTCATATTTGTCGGCTGTCGTTTTTTTACGTATCCCACGAGAGGCGAATGTTCGTGTCGTATTCAGATTCGCAAGATCGATCGCCAGACCCGCATTGAGCTTCGCAAGTAGCTCATGCAATTCTTTTATCGTATCGGCACTGGGTTCAATATCCCCGCGAATCCAGCGAGCAACTGAAATGTAAGAAGTGCCGAGATACTGCGCCACGCCTTTCGGATCCAGGCCACTTAATGCCATAATTTCCTGCAATAATGCCTGATAGTGATTCTCAGGATGTGATACTTGCTGACCAGAGCGCATCATCTTTTGCCCCCCTCATTAATACCAATAACAACGTTGAGAGATACCTCATTAGCGTGCACTGCTATAGTCATTCACTATTTACCTTTTTGATTCGCTTTCTCATTAAGTCCGGCAAAGGCTGTGTCGATACGCTTTCATCGACTATTCTGAGAGGATGTCTGTTGGCATCAAAGGAAGAATGTTTCACGCAAAAAATATTTAAATTCATTGCGTTGAATATTAAACAGGTCAATTTCTTCTGATATTTGCATCCCACTAAATTTAGCAGGTTCCCTGTATCAACAGAGAACCTGCCATTAGTATCAACGCATTACTGCCTGAGAACGTTAATTACTGCCAAACATGTCCTTGATCCAGCCTGCTACGCCGTCGCTGTCTTTCTGCTCCTGTTGCGCAGGTTGCTGCGGCTGAGAAGACTGATCAAACGGATTGCCCGACGGCTGCTGTTGAATCTCGCTTTGCTGGCACAACGAATCAGGATCGCTGGTCCATACTGGCAAGGTTCTCATACCACCGCTGCAAACAAAGTTACCGTCGTAGTCCACGCCCATATCCACAATATCTTCCGGCGGTACAAGATTCAGCGGCGTTGGCGTCTGGTTCGCCAGATAACGCTGGTAAATCGACATCGCCCCACTGGCGCCATACAGTTTAGTTGGCTGGTTGTTATCGCGGCCAACCCAGGTGATGGTCACCGTGCTGCCGTCAATGCCCGCAAACCAGGTATCAACGTTGTTGTTGGTAGTCCCTGTTTTCCCTGCCAGATGCAGATTTGGATATTTCGCCCCAAGCTGACGACCCGTACCGCGTTGTACAACCTGCTGCATGGTCCACAATGTCAGATACGCCGCCTGCGCCGGAACAGCGCGTTCCGCCTGCGGGAAACTCTGATAGAGCACTTTACCATCTTCAGCAATCACTGAACGCAGTGCAGAAAGCGGTGCGCGGTTACCTCCGCTGGCGATAGTCTGGAATGCCTGCGCCACTTCGATTGGCGTTAAGTTCAACGCCCCCAGTAACATAGCCGGAACCGGATTCAGCTGATCTTTCGGCACGCCCAGCTTAATCCAGGTGTCCGTAACCGCAGGCAGCCCCAGCGCCATCCCCAGATTTACCGTTGGCACGTTCATAGAACGGGTCAACGCATCCACCAGCATCACTCTGCCGCTTTCGCTATAGCGACGATCATCGTTCTGCGGTGACCAGACCTGACCGTTCGGCTGACGCAGCGCGATGGGGGCGTCGGCAATCCACGTGTTCAGACGATAGATTTTCGGCTGGCTTAAGGCCGTCAGATAAGTCGCTGGTTTTGCCAGTGAACCAATCGAACGACGCGCCTGCATCGCACGGTTATAACCCGCAAACTGCGGTTCCGAACCACCGACCATGGCACGAACCTCACCGCTAAAGCGGTCAACAACCACAATAGCCGTTTCCAGATCGCTCAACTTACGCTGTTTCTTCAGTGCCGGAATACCTTCCACGGCAGCTTTTTCTGCCGCGTCCTGAGCCACCGAGTCAAAGGTAGTGAAGATCTTCACGCCGGAGAGATCTTTCACTTTATCGCCCAGTTTCGCCTGCAGCTCCTGACGTACCAGTTGCATAAAAGCAGGCTGTGGAGAGATTACCCCACCGCGCGGCTGAACGCCCAGCGGACGCGCGCTCAACATGTCGTAGAGTTCTTGATCAATAATCTGCTGTTGTTGCAGCAATCGCAGCACCAGATTACGTCGCTCCAGTGCCAGTTTTGGGTTACGCCACGGGTTGTAAATTGACGCGCCTTTCACCATACCGACTAACAGCGCCTGCTGGTCAAGGCTCAACTCTTCCACCGGACGACCAAAGTAGTACAGGCTCGCCAGCGGGAAACCACGGATTTCGTTGTCACCGCTCTGACCGAGATACACCTCGTTCATATACAGCTCAAGAATGCGGTCTTTGCTGTAACGCGCATCCATGATCAGCGCCATATAAGCTTCGTTCGCTTTACGCCAGTAAGAACGCTCACTGGAAAGGAACAAGTTTTTCACCAACTGTTGCGTCAGCGTACTCGCCCCCTGCACCGTGCGACCGGCGGTCAGGTTTGCCAGCACCGCACGCCCAATTGAGTAGAGGCTGATCCCATCATGCTCATAGAAATGACGGTCTTCCGTCGCCAGCAAGGTATCCACCAGCAGATCCGGGAATCCACTGCGCGGCACAAACAGACGCTGCTCACCGTTTGGCGAGGAGATCATGGTGATCAGGCGCGGATCAAGACGGAAGAAGCCGAACTGACGGTTGTTCTCCATATTGACGATGGTCGCCAGATGATCGCCATCAAAGGTCAGGCGCGCACGCACCTGCCCTTCTTTACTATCCGGGAAATCAAACGGACGGCGGATCATCTCAATGCTGTTAGCCTGCACGGTAAATTCGCCAGGACGGGTCATCTTCGACACCTGACGATATTGGGTCGCCTCTAACAGTTTCACCATCTCGTTCTTGCTGATAGTCATGTCTGGCTCAAGGTTTACCATCCGACCATAAACTGCCGCTGGCAATTGCCAGACCTTGCCATCAATACGGCTGCGAATTTTTTGATCGAGATAAACCCCGTAAACGGCGATTAACACCGCAAATACGATGCCCAGTTTCAGTAGCAGCCAGAGCCAGCCGCGTTTACCACGAGGCTTACGCCCTTTGCCCTTACCTTTGCGCGGCATCGGTTCTTCATCCTCATAGTCATCATAATCATCGTCATCTTCGTAACGACGACGGCTTACCTTTTGTTTGACAGGACGCGTCGGTTTCCCTTTGCGTCCAATTGGCTCGCGGTCATTCCCGGCCATACTTTTTCTCCGCAATATTCAGGCGCAAAAGCCCGATTTTCTGTTCTTCCGTTGCAAGACAGAAGAAGATATCTCTCAAAATTGCTTTTCTCCCTCTCCCTGTGGGAGAGGGCCGGGGTGAGGGCATCAGCGCGCACATTACCCCTCACCCTATCCCTCTCCCCATAGGGGCGAGGGGACTGCCCATACCCGTTTTACGAATACTTTTTCGTCCGGCGCGTCGGCGCGGTGTTGGCGGGGTCGTCCGGCCAGACATGTTTGGGATAACGCCCTTTCATCTCTTTTTGCACTTCGCGATACGCCCCCTGCCAGAAGGCGCTTAAATCACGCGTGATTTGCAGCGGCCTTTGGGCGGGTGAAAGCAACTCCAGCACCAGCGGCACGCGCCCCTGGGCGATCGTCGGATTGGTGGCCTCGCCAAACATCTCCTGCATTCTCACCGCCAGCGCGGGCGGGTTATCTTCATGATAACGAATGGCGATCCGGCTTCCCGTCGGCACAGTGTAATGCGCAGGAAGTTCACTATCCAGCCGTTGCTGCATTCCCCAATCAAGTAACCCGCGCAGCGCCTGGTAAATATCGAGTGATTTCAGGCCACGCAGTGAATGTACACCGCTCATATGTGGCAACAACCACGCTTCCAGCGTCGCCAGCAAATTTGCCTCATCAACCGCTGGCCAGTCATATTCCGGTAGCCACTTCGCAGCACACAGCAAACGCAAACGTAGCTGTTCCGCTTCCGGTGTCCAGTTAAGTACACTGAGACCTTTATCGCGAATACCGTTGAGCATTGCATGATGTAATTCATCTTCCGACGGTTTCGCCAGCGGCTGTACTTTTACTGTGAGCTGACCAATCTGCAACCGACGCCAGGCTTTTAGTGTGCCTTGCACATCGTCCCATTCAACGGTATCAGACTGCCGTAATAGCTGCGGACAACGCTGTATTAACTCATCGATATCGACCGGTAGCGCCAGTAAAATTCGCGCATCCGGCGAGGCGCTGCCCTGCAATAATAACGGTGCGACCAGCCATTCATGGCGGCTTAAGGCATCATCGGTGTCCAGCATCGCTCCCATGCCGTTCGCCAGCTGATAGCGCCCTTCTTGCCCACGACGACGAGCAATGCGATCGGCAAACGCCTCAGCAAGTAACGGCGCGATAAGCGAACTGTCTGCCTCGCCGCCACGCACATTTAAGCGTTTTAATAGCTGTTGACTGCGTTGCTGCCAGGCCGGTTGATTACGCGAAAACGCCACACCCAGATCGCTATTCCCCATCCGTGGCGGCTCTTCGAGAATGGCAGCAATTTTTGCGGCGGTTGCGGCTTCGTCGTCGCTCTTCGCGCTCACCAGCATTGCCGCTAAACGTGGATCGTTACCCAGTGTCGCCATTTTTTGCCCTTGCGCACTAAGCCGTTCGCCGTCCAGTGCCCCCAGCATCCCTAACAGGCGTTTCGCGGCCTGTAGATTCACCGCTGGCGGTTGATCAAGCCAACTCATCTGCGCCGGATCGCTGCATCCCCATTGCAGTAATTCCATCAGCAAACCGGAGAGATCGCTTTGTAAGATCTCCGGTTCACTTTGCGCGGCAGCGCGTTCTGCTTGTTCTTTGGCGATTAAATGCAGACAAATACCCGGTTCCAGACGCCCGGCACGCCCGGCGCGTTGCGTCATTGATGCCTGACTAACGCGTTGAGTAATCAATCGCGTAAGCCCCGTGCGCGGATCAAAGCGCGCTACACGCTCCTGGGCACAATCCACCACCAGGCGAATACCTTCGATGGTTAAACTGGTTTCAGCGATATTGGTTGCCAGCACCACTTTACGCATTCCTTGCGGTGCCGGAAGGATCGCTTTTCGCTGATCGTTCAGCGACAACGCGCCATACAGCGGGCAGAGCAACACATCACTGCCGATGCGCGAAGACAGTTGTTCCTGAACGCGCTGAATTTCTCCGACGCCGGGTAAAAATAAGAGTAATGATCCGCTTTCCTGACGCAGCAATTCGGCGGTAGCAACCGCGACAGCCTCGTCAAAGCGTTGATGTGTGGACAACGGCAAATAGCGACGTTCTACTGGATACGAACGTCCTTCGGAAACAATAACCGGCGCTTGCGGCAGCATTTGTTGCAAACGATCGTTATCCAGCGTGGCCGACATAATGAGCAGTTTTAAGTCATCGCGCAGCCCTTGTTGCACGTCCAGCAATAGTGCCAGCGCCAAATCCGCCTGCAAGCTACGCTCGTGAAATTCATCGAGGATCACCATACCGACGCCGCTCAGCTCTGGGTCGCGTTGGATCATGCGCGTCAGCACGCCTTCCGTAACCACTTCCAGTCGGGTATTCGGCCCCACGCAGTTTTGCGCACGCATCCGGTAGCCAACCGTGTCACCAGGCTTTTCGTTAAGCAGCTCCGCCAGTCGTTGCGCAACGTTACGTGCCGCCAGACGCCGTGGCTCCAGCAGGATAATTTTTCCGTTAATGCCTGGATGCGCCAGCAGTTGCAGCGGCAACCAGGTCGATTTCCCGGCTCCGGTCGGCGCGCTTAATAACACCTGCGGTGCGGTATCGAGAGCAGCAAGTAATTCAGGTAAGACGGCAGCAACGGGCAACGACGACACAAAACGCTCCTGAGGGTTAACATTCTTCGCGCCACATTGTAGCATCGCGGTAATTCATAACCGAGTACCTCACATGTCTGAACCGCAACGGCTGTTCTTTGCCATCGACTTACCCGCAGAAATTCGCGAGCAGATTATCCACTGGCGCGCCGCACAATTTCCGCCTGAAGCCGGGCGTCCGGTTGCCGCCGAAAATTTGCATCTGACGCTGGCGTTTTTAGGCGAAGTGAGCGCAGAGAAAGAGAAGGCGCTTTCTCTTTTAGCCGGACGGATTCGTCAACCGGGATTCACTCTGACGCTTGATGACGCCGGTCAGTGGCTGCGTTCGCGCGTGGTGTGGTTAGGGATGCGTCAGCCACCGCGCGGCTTAATCCAGTTAGCAAATATGCTCCGTTCGCAGGCCGCCCGCAGTGGTTGTTTTCAAAGCAATCGACCGTTTCATCCGCATATCACCTTATTGCGCGACGCCAGCGAGGCGGTGACAATCCCGCCGCCAGGTTTTAACTGGTCATATACGGTGACGGAGTTCACTCTTTACGCCTCCTCGTTTGCCCGTGGGCGCACACGCTACACGCCGCTAAAACGCTGGACACTGACGCAATAACAAGGGTTGTCACAATGAAATTTTCACCCCCTCTACAACGCGCCACGCTGGTTCAGCGTTATAAACGCTTTTTAGCTGATGTGATCACACCCGATGGTCGCGAATTAACGCTACACTGCCCTAATACTGGTGCGATGACCGGTTGTGCAACGCCTGGCGATACCGTCTGGTATTCCACTTCCGACAGCACAAAACGGAAATATCCGCACACCTGGGAATTGACCCAAAGCCAAAGCGGTGCATTTATTTGCGTCAATACACTTTGGGCAAACAGATTGACGAAAGAGGCTATCCTCAATGGGGATATTTCGGAACTGTCAGGCTATAGCTCGCTGAAAAGCGAAGTAAAATACGGCGCCGAGCGCAGTCGTATTGACTTCATGTTACAGGCGAGGTTTCGACCTGACTGCTATATTGAAGTGAAATCGGTTACGTTAGCGGAAAATGAACAGGGATACTTTCCCGATGCAGTCACTGAACGAGGTCAGAAACATCTTCGGGAGTTGATGAGCGTAGCAGCTGAAGGTCAGCGTGCAGTGATTTTTTTTGCCGTGCTGCATTCAGCCATTACACGGTTTTCACCCGCGCGCCACATCGATGAGAAATACGCGCAACTATTGTCAGAGGCTCAACAAAAGGGGGTGGAAATTCTGGCTTATAAAGCGGAACTTTCTGCTGAAGGCATGGCTCTTAAAAAATCACTGCCGGTTACATTGTAGTAAAGTAAGTAACTGGTTAATTTACATTCTGGTCGCGTGCGCAAATACGCTTTTCCTCACACAGTTGTCAAGTGTTACGTTTAGATAATTGCTATCCGGAAAAGCATCTGCTATTTATAGCGGCCTCATTTTTCCCCCGAACATGGGGATCGATAGTGCGTGTTAAGGAGAAGCAACATGCAAGAAGGGCAAAACCGTAAAACATCGTCCCTGAGTATTCTCGCCATCGCTGGGGTGGAACCATATCAGGAGAAGCCGGGCGAAGAGTATATGAATGAAGCCCAGCTGGCGCACTTCCGTCGTATTCTGGAAGCATGGCGTAATCAACTCAGGGATGAAGTCGATCGCACCGTTACACATATGCAGGATGAAGCAGCCAACTTCCCGGATCCGGTAGACCGTGCAGCCCAGGAAGAAGAGTTCAGCCTCGAACTGCGTAACCGCGATCGCGAGCGTAAGCTGATCAAAAAGATCGAGAAGACGCTGAAAAAAGTGGAAGACGAAGATTTCGGCTACTGCGAATCCTGCGGTGTTGAAATTGGTATTCGTCGTCTGGAAGCGCGCCCGACAGCCGATCTGTGCATCGACTGCAAAACGCTGGCTGAAATTCGCGAAAAACAGATGGCTGGCTAATTACAGCCGTTCCATCACGTTTACCACAGGCGGGAAATGCTCCCGCCTTATTTTTTGTTCAACGAGATGACAGACACACACTATATTGGTCGCTTCGCCCCCTCTCCTTCCGGCGAGCTTCATTTTGGCTCTCTGATTGCCGCGCTTGGTAGCTATCTACAGGCACGCGCCCGGCAAGGTCGCTGGCTGGTACGCATTGAAGATATCGACCCGCCTCGTGAAGTTCCCGGTGCCGCAGAGACAATCCTGCGCCAGCTGGAACATTACGGTCTGCACTGGGACGGCGATGTTCTCTGGCAATCGCAACGTCATGACGCCTATCGTGAAGCACTCGTCTGGTTACGTGAGCAAGGGCTAAGTTATTACTGCACCTGTACGCGTGCGCGTATTCACAGCATTGGCGGTATTTACGACGGTCATTGCCGTGAATTACATCATGGTTCAGAAAACGCCGCAGTACGCATCCGCCAGCAGCATCCGGTCATCCAGTTTACCGATCAGTTGCGCGGTATTATTCACGCCGACGAAAAACTGGCGCGGGAAGATTTTATTATTCATCGCCGTGATGGTTTGTTCGCCTATAACCTGGCGGTGGTGGTTGACGATCACTTCCAGGGCGTGAGCGAAATTGTCCGTGGCGCAGATTTGATCGAACCGACGGTGCGACAAATCTCGCTGTACCAGCTTTTTGACTGGCAAGTGCCAGATTACATTCATTTGCCGCTGGCACTTAACGCACAAGGCGCTAAACTTTCCAAGCAGAATCATGCGCCTGCGTTACCGAAAGGCGATCCGCGCCCGGTGTTAATCGCCGCGCTTCAATTTTTGGGTCAGCAGACAGAAACACACTGGCAGGATTTCAGCGTCGAGCAAATCCTTCAGTCTGCCGTCAAAAACTGGACGCTGACCGCCGTGCCTGAGTCGGCAATTGTAAATTCAACATTCTCAAATGCGTCATGCTGAGCTATGATTAGCCGCTATTTTTTTGTCCTGAATGATGTTTGACACTACCGAGGTGTACTATTTTTACCCGAGTCGCTAATTTTTGCCGCAAGGTGCTAAGCCGCGAGGAAAGCGAAGCTGAACAGGCTGCCGCCCGTCCCCAGGTAACGGTGATCCCGCGTGAGCAACATGCTATCTCCCGCAAAGATATCAGTGAAAATGCCCTGAAGGTAATGTACAGGCTCAATAAAGCGGGATACGAAGCCTGGCTGGTTGGCGGCGGCGTGCGCGACCTGTTACTTGGCAAAAAGCCGAAAGATTTTGACGTGACCACCAACGCTACGCCTGAGCAGGTGCGTAAACTATTCCGTAACTGCCGCCTGGTGGGTCGCCGTTTCCGTCTTGCTCATGTGATGTTTGGCCCGGAGATTATCGAAGTCGCAACCTTCCGTGGACACCACGAAGGTAACGTCAGCGACCGCACAACCTCCCAACGCGGGCAAAACGGCATGTTGCTACGCGACAACATTTTCGGTTCCATCGAAGAAGACGCCCAGCGCCGCGATTTCACTATCAACAGCCTGTATTACAGCGTCGCGGATTTTACTGTTCGCGATTACGTTGGCGGCATGAAGGATCTGAAAGACGGCGTTATCCGTCTGATTGGTAATCCGGAAACGCGCTACCGTGAAGATCCGGTACGGATGCTGCGCGCGGTACGTTTTGCTGCAAAACTGGGGATGCGCATCAGCCCAGAAACCGCAGAACCGATCCCCCGCCTCGCTACCTTATTGAACGATATTCCTCCGGCACGCCTGTTTGAAGAGTCTCTTAAACTGCTACAAGCGGGATACGGTTACGAAACCTATAAACTGCTGTGTGAATATCATCTGTTCCAGCCGCTGTTCCCGACCATTACCCGTTACTTCACGGAAAATGGCGACAGTCCGATGGAGCGCATTATTGAGCAGGTACTGAAGAATACCGACACGCGTATCCATAACGATATGCGTGTGAACCCGGCGTTCTTGTTTGCCGCCATGTTCTGGTATCCGCTGCTGGAGACGGCACAGAAGATCGCTCAGGAGAGTGGCCTGACCTATCACGACGCCTTCGCACTGGCGATGAACGATGTGCTGGACGAAGCCTGCCGTTCACTGGCGATCCCGAAACGTCTTACTACCTTAACGCGCGACATCTGGCAGCTACAGTTGCGTATGTCTCGTCGTCAGGGTAAACGTGCGTGGAAGCTGCTGGAGCATCCTAAGTTCCGTGCGGCTTACGACCTGTTGGCCTTGCGAGCTGAAGTTGAGCGTAACGCTGAACTGCAACGTCTGGTGAAATGGTGGGGTGAGTTCCAGGTTTCCGCGCCGCCGGATCAAAAAGGGATGCTTAACGAACTGGACGAGGAACCGTCAACGCGTCGTCGTACTCGTCGCCCACGCAAACGCGCGCCGCGTCGTGAGGGCACCGCATGACAGTGGCGTATATTGCCATAGGCAGCAATCTGGCCTCTCCACTGGAGCAGGTCAATGCTGCCGTGAAAGCAATCGGTGATATCCCTGAAAGCTGCATTCTTGCCGTTTCTTCGTTTTACCGCACCCCACCGCTGGGGCCGCAGGATCAACCTGATTACCTCAACGCCGCCGTGGCGCTGGAAACCGCACTCGCGCCCGAAGAGTTACTCAATCACACACAGCGTATTGAATTGCAGCAAGGTCGCGTCCGTAAAGCCGAACGCTGGGGGCCGCGCACGCTCGATTTAGACATTATGTTGTTTGGCAATCAGGTGATTAACACCGAGCGCCTGACCGTTCCGCACTACGATATGAAAAATCGTGGATTTATGCTGTGGCCGCTGTTTGAGATTGCGCCGGAATTAATTTTCCCTGATGGAGAGACATTGCAAAGTTTATTAACGAGCAATGCTTCTTGTCCCTTACCACGCTGGTAATCACCCTCCCCTTTCTAATTATTCAAGCTAGTATGCGTAGTGAAATACGCATCAGTAATCTGGTTCTTGCCTCTGATATGCCAGTCATAATCTTTATGGTTAAAATTCCTTTCTTCTTTTAGATAATTAAGATCAAAAAAAAGTGAGATCCCCCCAAGAAAGGCACAAATGGGCAAAAAAAACACATGAAAATTAACGTACATATTAATAATATTAAACTTTATATTAAGATAATCTAATATGTAAATACAGAAAAACTAATGCATACAAAATGACACACTAAAATATATATATAATAAAAATGACACACCACAATCAATCACAAGAAAAATAATAAAATTAAAAAAATCAATGAGTTACCAATCAAACTACCCTTATAAACACTCTTATACTCACCTAACCGCTTGCTCTAAAATAAATAGCTATTCAAATGATGAATGCAAGGGAAGGTAAATCAATAAATCACCCCAAATCATTCACACCATCAATTTTTATTTTCATCCTTATATTGCTAGTCTCTGCCGCGTTTTTGGAAGACGTAGAATAACAATAAATTAATATTTGTTATTGATTCGTCTCTCTTTTTTTATGGAGAATTTTAATGAACAAAAAGCTACTTGCCATCGTATTAGCAGCATCTTCCCTTTCAGCCGGTTCAGTAATGGCTGGTGTTGACGGTGGGCAGTTGAATATCGGTGGTTTTGTTACCGCTGGTACTTGTGTAACGACAATAAATGGTGGCGGTAAAGACGTTACGGTTATGCTACAGACTGCACAAATTGCTGATGTCCCGGCAATGAGCAAAACTGCTGCAGGTGGATTCCCGGAAGATATTAATATTAAAGTTGATTGTGCGACAGGTAATGCAACGGCTCAAAACGCAGTCATGAGTTTCAGTTCTATGTACCATAACTCTAACCAGGGTACTTTGAGTAATGACGGCTCAGTTCAGGATCCAGCAGGTAATGTCGATATCGCTCTGCACCATGTAAATAATACTGGAGCACTGAATCTGGTCGAAGTGAATAACCCGAGCAACCAGATCACTGAAGCATTCGACACCACCACTCATGTTGCGAACTTCCATTTAAAAGCATCTTATGTGAAGTCTGATGCTAATGCCACCGTGACCTCTGGTCATGTGAAAACTAACAGCACCTATACCTTAACTTACAATTAATTTTTATTGGAGTTGAATTAATTGTATTAAGAGGCTGTGCTTGCAGCCTCTTATTTATGATTTTGCTTTTTTCAAGGAGAGAAGAGATGCAGATTTATCAGAAAATTATTCCGCTATTACTTGCAAGTACTTTATCTGTTTTCGCATCAGTTGCGCAGGCTGATATTGTCATTAACGGAACACGTGTTATTTATAAAGAAAAAGACAAGAATGTCACTATGCGCCTGGAAAATAAAGGCTCGCGCCCATTACTGGTCCAGTCATGGCTGGATACGGGTGACGATAATGCCGATCCGGCGACCATTAAAGTTCCGTTTAACGCTACCCCTCCGGTTTCACGCATCGACCCGAAACGCGGTCAGACAGTGACAATCACCTATACGAATAGCCAGACGTTACCAAAAGATCGCGAAAGTGTCTTTTGGTTTAATGTGCTGGAAGTACCGCCTAAAGTAAAAGATAAAGAAGCTGAAAATAAAAATCTTCTGCAACTGGCTTTCCGTACGCGCATTAAATTATTTTACCGACCGGAGGGGTTAAGTGGTGATCCGTTTACGGCGCCATCCCAATTAAAATGGCAATGGAGCGGTAATAAAATCAAAGTAACTAACCCTACTCCATACTATGTCTCATTTTCAGCCGTTGATGTTGTATCAGGCACAAAGTCTTATGTTGTAAATACTTCTATGATAGCTCCAAATAGCAATAGCGATTTTAGTGTGCAAGGGCTGCAAACATCTATAGGCGGCGCAAAATTACGCTATTCAGCAATTAGTGATTATGGCAGTGAAATTAAAGGTGAAAGCAATCTTTAAACCTGATTTTATTGATGAATTTTTTGCGATGCGAGTATAAAAAAAAGATGGCTCATTGTAAATTAACAAGGATCGCTATTATCTTCTCCTGCATTTATGCCCAAAGCACGAATGCAACAGAGACGATTGAGTACGACCCAAGCTTTCTCATGGGCTCTTCCGCCAGAGGAATAGACTTATCGCGCTATTCTGATGGCAACCCGGCAATGCCTGGAAATTATGACGTAAAGGTTTACGTCAATAATATTTCCGCCAGCAGCCTGAACATCGAAATGATTGATGTGGGCAAGAGAAACGCCGAAGCCTGTATTTCGCGAAAAATACTGAGTCAGCTTCATATAAAACAACCTGATCTCCGGGACGGAGAAGCAGTATTACAAAAACGCAATGAAAGCGCAGATGATTGCCTTGATATCGCAAAAGCTATTCCACAGTCACAGGTTTATTTCGATACTAACGATCAAAAACTGGAACTGACAGTTCCGCAAGTCTGGATCATGCGTAATTACCAGGGCTATGTTGATCCTTCACTATGGGAGGATGGTATAAATGCAGCCATGCTCTCCTATCGTATGAATGCCTGGCGCAACACGCAGCATAACGACGAAAACCAGACTTTTTATACCGCCTTCAATACCGGTATTAACCTCGGAAACTGGCATCTGAGAAGCAACGGTAACTACAGTTGGCAGCAGGATATTGGCAGCAATCTGGATTTCCAGAACAGCTATCTTCAGCGTGAACTGCCATTTATTCGCTCACAATTAGTGGTCGGGGAAACCTATACAACCGGGGAAACTTTCGACTCCGTTAGTATAAAAGGGGTACGCCTGTATAGCGACGACCGCATGTTGCCACCGTCAATGACCGGATTTGCGCCTGTTATCCGTGGTGTTGCTAACAGCAACGCTAAGGTTACCGTAACACAGGGCGGCTACAAAATTTATGAAGGCACCGTTCCTCCGGGTGAGTTCGCCATCGACGATATTTCCCCTTCCGGCTACGGCAACGACCTGTTAGTCACTATCGAGGAAGCAGATGGTTCGCGTCGCACTTTCTCTCAACCCTTCTCGTCCGTTATTCAGATGCTGCGCCCTGGCGTGGGTCGCTGGGATATCAGCGGCGGGCAGATTGATCGCGACGATCTTCGCGATGATTACAATCTTCTACAAGGTACATGGTATTACGGCATTAACAACACCTTTACTGGCTACACCGGCATTCAACTCACCGATGCTGACTACCAGGCCTTCCTGTTAGGGGTCGGGGTAAACACGTCAATTGGCGCCGTGTCGTTTGATGTGACGCAATCTCAGGCCAGGATATATGAGGACAAGACCTACACAGGGCAGAGCTACCGTGTTTCATGGAACAAAATGTTTAATGAAACCAATACGTCTTTAAATCTTGCCGCTTATCGCTACTCCACCAGCAACTACCTGGGGCTCAATGACGCACTGAATCTACAGGATGATGCCAAACATCTACCCGCCAATGAACGGCAGACGATGAACACGTACCAGCGTCTACGCAACCAGTTTACGATCAGCCTCAACCAACCGTTGAAATTTAAAGAGATAGATTATGGTTCTTTTTATCTGAACGGTAGCTGGACAGATTACTGGGGCGGAAGCAGCAGCCGGAGCTACTACTCAATGGGCTACAGCAAAGGGACGGATTGGGGCTCCTGGAGTGCTTCCATTCAGCGTACCTGGAATGAAGATGGCGAGCAGGATGATAGTTTCTATCTGAGCGTCAGCCTTCCTATCGAAAAATTGTTTGGTGGTAAACGACGTGAAAGTGGCTTCCAGTACGTTGACGCACGAATGAACACCGACTTTAACGGCAGCCACGCTTTCAGCGCCAGCACCAACGGTGCCAGCGGTGATGGTAAATACAGCTACAGCGTGAGTACTGATTACATCATCAATAAAAACAGTACCGATCTGGCTGATATCGGGGGCTACATAAGTTACGAATCTCCCTGGGGAACGTTGTCTGCTTCCGCAAGTGCAGATACTGACAGTAACCGTCAGATGTCATTAAGCACTGACGGCGGTTTTGTTCTGCATCAGGGAGGGGTTACGTTTTCTGGCGACAGCTTCAGCGACAGCGATACATTGGTTCTGGTAAAAGCCCCTGGCGCTGCAGGCGCACGAATAAACTATGGTAACAATACCATCGATCGCTGGGGATATGGCATCTCCTCATCCGCATCGCCTTACAAGGAAAATAACATCAGCCTGGATATTAAAGGGCTGGAAAACGATGTCGAGCTAAAAAGTACCAGTTCCCGCACCGTACCGCGCTACGGTGCTATCACACTGACCAACTTTGAAACTGACCAGGGGCGCTCAGCAATGGTGACCCTACACCGCAATGACGGCCAGCCATTGCCGTTTGCCGCAGATGTCACCGATGAACAAGGTAATGTCCTTGGTTATATCGGCCAGGGTAACCGGGCCTTTATCAGAGGTATAGAAGATAAAGGGGTGTTGCGGGTGAACTGGTTCGATGAGAACAGACAAGCTCAGCATTGCCTTGCTCATTATCAGGTTCCGATGACAGCTACTGAAGAAAGTGGCAACCGGTCCCTGTTGTTGGATAACGTACTGTGTACGGTATCTGTGACTCGCTAAATCCGCAAATTTTGGAAAAGCTATGAGACGGAAAAGTATTCCCTTTGCTTTAGGCGCACTTATGCTAACCGCTCCGGTGTTCGCTGTTGATGTCGATGTAAAGTTCATCGCCACAATCGTACAGCCAACCTGTGATATGTCGGTGATCCCTTATGGCGGTTCAAACATCAGTAATGCAGGAACGAACGCCTATAAGCTAACTATTCCCGATATTCGTCTCGATCAATTGCGTGCTAAAGGTGCCGAGAGCCAGGCAAACTTTACATTGAAGCCTGCTAACTGTAATGGGCTTACAGGACTGAAAACGACAATAAAAGCGGAAAAAACATCTACCGAACAACCCGTGTTAGCCATACCGTCTTCAGCCACTGGCAAGGCCTCAAACATTGGCGTTGCTTTCCGCCGCCAGTCATCATCGGACGATGTCTACTTTGGCTTAAATAATAACACCACCATTGTATGGACGGCCGATGAAATGAGTAAAGGATTAAACTTAAGCGCAGCCATGCGTGAAGTTACGCCAAATACTGGCACGATCGGCCCATTTGATGCCAAAGTCACGTTTAATTTCACCTATGAGTAACGGGGTAATCTAATGAAAAGAGTAAAATTAGCCTGGTGTGTCGCGAGTGTTTTGACCTGCGCTACTCTTGGTATCAACCCGGTGCAAGCGACCGTTGACGCATTAGATTTGACTATTGTTACCAATATCACCGCCGGGACCTGTAAAGTTGAGCTGCAGGACACGGGTAGTGCAAAGATTGACACCGTCAATTTCCAGAACGTCTATATTCCCGAAGTGATCAGCAAAGCAAAGGTGCAAAAATTCCAGTTGGCATTTAGCGGCTGTGATGGTCTGCCACAGAATCAGGCGGTATTTACCCTAAGCCCGGGAAATGGCGCAACTTGTGATGGCAACGGCAATGGGAAAGCATTTGCTAACGCCGCATCGACCAACAAAGCGGAAGCGGTAGCCGTCGAAGTTTGGGACTCTGCGACACCAGACAGTGGTAAGCAAATCGAGTGTAAAGCTAAAAACTCGACCACTGTGAACATGACGAATAATGCCAAAGTGTTTCCGCTTAGCGCACGGTTGGTACGCGACAGTGGCAAAGCAGATACTGACGTCAGAGCCGGTGATTTTAACACCCCTGCGGTGTTTAACATCACTTACCAGTAAATTTTGACGTAGCCAGTGCAAAAGTGATGTTATGAAAAGACATAATTTATTTGCCACTTTAACGATAAACATAGCCTTGATGTGTTCTGCCGCCTATGCGGAGCTTAATGTTGATTTTAATGCTAAAGTTCTCAGCTCAACTTGCAAAATGGAAATCGACAATAACGGTATCATTAATTTAGCCACTGTAGGGCTGGATTATTTCGCCAACAGCACGACAGCGGAACAATATTATACGGGCGGCAAAAACTTCTCCATTCTGTTATCTGGTTGTTCCGGTACAGCATTAACCGGAACAAAACAGTTGCACTTGGACTTTAAACCCAGAACGGGCTCTTTTGCACCTGGCTCATCGCAGATATTCCCAAACGAGGACATCAACGGAGCCAGTAATATCGGAATAGTCATTTTTTCGGTTAATGACAGTAATAATAAGTTTAATGTCTGGTCTCCTGCAGGAGTTTCCCGGTCTGTATACACTATCGACGCCGATAAAATGAATGACTCACGCTGGAATTTTTATACCAGAATGCAAAAAGTCAATAACGCTGCCAGCGTTGGTAGTGGCAAAGTGACAACCAGCGTACTGGTCGATGCATGGTACGAATAACCAGCGTAAGGAAATGGAAAAATCAGGATGGAACCTATGATTTTAACACAATTAGAAATTCTCAATGAGCAGGTGCAATTGACAAGCACAATTTCACTATCGCCTGGACGAACGCCTCAGGTTAGCTATGCCAGCTATTCTTTAGTAAGACAATTTATTATGCACTCATACAACAAACATATTTAAAGGAGTGAATATGAAAACAGCTTCACATATTATTTTTTTTAGTATTCTTTTTTTGTTTAGTTCTGTTTGTTACGCAAAAATTGATTTTATTGTGGGTGCCGGCGCGACTCCACCAGACAGAGATGGTCGCGTAAATTTTATGTATCCTGGAAATAATAGTCTGGTGTTTTATCGCCCGAAATCGTTGGGGCCTACTGGGGTACAATTATACTGGGAGGGGCAGGATACAGCTTCTAATGGTGTTCTTTATTGTACAGCACATAAGAGCGCCTCAGGTGGCCCGATGACGATACGAAATGCAATGGTCGACTCCGGACTCTCTTATGGCGGACATAAATTATTCAAAACATCTGTTACCGGACTTTATTACACATTAAAAATTTCAGCTATATGGTCAGCTTATAATACAAGAGCAGATGTTTCTGAAATATATATCGGGGATACAGAAGCGCAAAAATTTCACTTTGTATTCCATGACGCCGATATGGAAAGAAGATGTAAAGACATGGATAATAACTATCCACAATTTTGGGGATTAGGAGGAATATTCCAGACTTTTACCGTTGAATTTTATACAGATGCCACGTTTGCGCCTACAGCAACCCAAAATATCACATTACTGAGCACAAGTGATTATATTTATCGTTTTAAAGCCGAAGACGCCGGCTCAGCGATCCAGGGATACAGCGGACCTATCTATATCAACTTTAATTTAAGTAATGTAAAACTATCGCTTCCTACATGTTTTTCTTCAGTTGTAACAGGAGATACCGTCCAGAACTCAACTGTCGCATTGGGGAGCTACGAAGTCAGTCAAATTAAAAATGGCGCAACGCCTGTGCCTTTTCAGATAACATTGCAAAACTGTATTCGAGTACAAAATATTGAAACCAAAATGACCTCTGCAAAAATAGGGCAACAGAATAAAAAGTTACTCGCCAATACCCTGCAAGGTAACGGTGCAGCAGAGGGCGTCGGCGTACTTATTGAAGGCTTAAAAAACAGTGTTAATGGAAAAATGGTTCTTGAGCCTAATGTAGGAACGTCTGTTTATAAAGCGTATGAAAGCGAGATTGATTCATCAGGGGGGATTTACCCCGGAAAAGGTCAAGGCACAACACAGCCCCTTGAATTTCAGGCGACATTGAAGCAAGACGGGAATAGTACGATAAAAGCAGGCGATTTCGAAGCCACCGGCAGATTCCAGATTACCTACCCTTGACAAGCCAAACACATCGTCAGGCAACTGACGATGTGACCCACTAAAACGATTGCCCCCCTTAATACGACTGATAGAATGCCAACAGATCTGACATTAGCCATCAGGACACGTTATGAAACCAACTACCATTTCCCTGCTGCAAAAATGTAAACAGGAAAAAAAACGCTTCGCCACCATCACTGCTTACGACTATAGCTTTGCAAAATTGTTTGCCGACGAAGGAATTAACGTCATGCTGGTGGGGGATTCCCTTGGAATGACGGTTCAGGGCCATGACTCCACCCTCCCTGTCACTGTGGAAGATATCGCCTACCACATTGCCGCCGTTCGTCGCGGTGCGCCAAACTGTCTGCTGCTGGCTGACCTGCCATTTATGGCTTATGCCACTCCTGAACAAGCATTTGAAAACGCCGCAACTGTCATGCGCGCGGGTGCGAATATGGTCAAAATCGAAGGCGGTGCCTGGCTGGTAGAAACAGTTCAAATGCTGACCGAACGCGCAGTTCCTGTTTGTGGGCATTTGGGCTTAACGCCACAGTCAGTGAATATTTTCGGTGGTTATAAAGTGCAAGGGCGTGGCGATGCAGGCGACCGTTTACTTAATGACGCCTTAGCCTTAGAAGCCGCTGGGACACAGTTGCTGGTGCTGGAATGCGTACCGGTTGAGCTGGCAAAACGTATTACCGAGGCGCTGGCGATTCCGGTTATCGGTATTGGCGCGGGGAATGTTACCGATGGGCAAATCCTCGTGATGCACGATGCATTCGGCATTACCGGCGGCCACATTCCTAAATTCGCCAAAAATTTCCTTGCCGAAGCGGGCGACATCCGCGCTGCTGTACGGCAGTATATGGCTGAAGTGGAGTCCGGCGCTTATCCGGGCGAAGAACACAGTTTCCATTAAGGAGTCACGTTGTGTTAATTATCGAAACTCTGCCGCTGCTGCGTCAGCAAATCCGCCGCCTGCGTATGGAAGGCAAGCGTGTGGCGCTGGTGCCTACCATGGGTAACCTGCACGATGGTCATATGAAGCTGGTCGATGAAGCGAAAGCCCGCGCCGATGTGGTCGTCGTCAGTATTTTCGTTAACCCGATGCAGTTCGATCGCCCGGAAGATCTGGCTCGCTATCCACGCACCTTGCAGGAAGACTGCGAGAAGCTGAATAAACGTAAAGTGGATCTGGTTTTCGCTCCATCAGTAAAAGAGATCTACCCGAACGGTACAGAAACCCACACCTATGTTGATGTTCCCGGTCTTTCCACCATGCTGGAAGGTGCCAGCCGTCCGGGACATTTTCGCGGCGTTTCGACCATCGTTAGCAAGTTGTTCAACCTTGTTCAGCCGGACATCGCCTGCTTCGGTGAAAAAGATTTTCAGCAACTGGCGCTGATCCGCAAAATGGTTGCCGATATGGGCTTTGATATTGAGATTGTCGGTGTGCCGATTATGCGCGCGAAAGACGGTCTGGCGCTCAGTTCCCGTAATGGTTATCTGACGGCAGAACAACGCAAAATTGCGCCAGGCCTGTACAAGGTTTTAAGTTCGATTGCCGACAAATTGCAGGCTGGAGAGCGGGATCTCGATGAAATTATTGCCATTGCCGGGCAAGAACTGAATGAAAAAGGTTTCCGCGCCGATGATATTCAGATTCGTGATGCTGACACGTTGCTGGAAGTCACTGAAAACAGTAAACGCGCCGTGATTCTGGTAGCCGCCTGGCTTGGCGACGCTCGCCTGATCGACAATAAAATAGTCGAACTGGCGTAATACTTAACTGGCGCTACGGCTGATGGCGCCAGTTATTCATTTGCCCACGTCATGGCGATGACGTCTGTAAGCGATTATTCATATCGCAGGCAATTTAGTTAGAGTTAATTAGCTTATCAATCTCGGCAAGAGGTAAATTTGCCATCTCTGCAACGTCTTCCCGAGACATTCCTTTACTCAGAAGACGATGGGCCATCTTCTCAATTCCCTGCTGAATCCCCTTCTCAATCCCCTTCTCTTCAAACCACTGCGCCAACGTCATCATAGACTCCCCTCCCGATTCCCTGTCTCTCACCACACCGTAAAACAAATCCGCTTGTTCAGTATGACCGCGTTGCAGCATATAGTTTTGCATGGCAACTAACTGACTTCCGCTAGTGTACCCTTCGTCAATCAGCGTGACCAGTTGCTCCAGCAATAACATTAAGTCGCGCTGGCGAATATGTTTTTGCAGCAGTTCGAGAATCGCAATCCGCCGATGTTGCATGATCTCGTCATCCGGCGTGATGGTGATATCCACCAGCGGGAAAGGGTTGTTGTAGACACGTCGCGCCAGTTCCGGTGAGTAAAACATATCAAACCAGCACATTGAGAGCGGGTAAGGCGTGGCCTCGCCCTGATAAAACAGAATCGGCACCACCAGCGGCAGCTTATCGTGGTCAGCCTCCAGATGTCGGTGCATGGCGGCAATAGAGTAGCGCATCATGCGAAAGGCCATTTTTTTGTCCGGCTTGCTTTGATGTTCAATCACGACATACAGATAGCCGGGATTACCCAGCATTTGCACAGAATAGAGCACGTCGGTGCTGTGCCCTTTCAGGCTTTCTTCGATGAAACTCCCCGACTCCAGATGCAGCGTGTTGAGATCGCAGATCTCACGCAATTCCTCAGGCAGGTGTATGTCGAGGAAGTCGCGAGCGGTATCCGCATGCATTAAAAATTGTTTAAACACCGCGTCATGCGGCGTGGTACTTGGTGCGTCCATCTTACCTGCCTTCCGTGTTGTCTTGCGTGAAGGCAGTATCCAGTCAAGGCGCGCAGTCGTCAGCCGCCTCTTTATTGTTTACCGAGTTGCGTTCAGAGAAATTTCAATCGGTTACAGGCGTTGCATGGCGGGCTTCGGCGCGGTACGCAAACTGCTGATGCAAATGCCGTCAGATGAGTAGACACTAAACAAAAATCGGGCAATACTGCGTGAGAATTTTCTCAAAGCAGGCTCCGCCTGCTTCGTTAACGACAGGGTAGAAAGGTAGAAGTTATGATTCGCACGATGCTGCAGGGCAAACTCCACCGCGTGAAAGTGACTCATGCGGACCTGCACTATGAAGGTTCTTGCGCCATTGACCAGGATTTTCTTGACGCAGCCGGTATTCTCGAAAACGAAGCCATTGATATCTGGAATGTCACCAACGGCAAGCGTTTTTCCACCTATGCCATCGCGGCAGAACGCGGTTCGAGAATTATTTCTGTTAACGGCGCTGCGGCTCACTGCGCCAGTGTCGGTGATATTGTGATTATCGCCAGCTTCGTCACTATGCCAGATGCCGAAGCCCGCACCTGGCGCCCCAACGTTGCCTACTTTGAAGGCGACAACGAAATGAAACGTACCGCGAAAGCGATCCCGGTTCAGGTTGCCTGATAATCATCCCTGCGGCTGGTTACTCACTAGCCGCGACATCGTCTCCAGCGAATCCGTTCTTAAGATATAAAGCCGTTTTAGCAACAAGGGATTATCCCCCAGTTTTACTTTACCTTTCATGGTCGTCACCGCCAGATGAAATCCGGCATCATTTGCCGCTTTAACCGCTTTGTCATTAAATCCGCCAAACGGATAAGAAAGATACAATACATGCGGATTAAATTGCGTCAGCGCCCGACGTGAACGTTCAAAATCAAACAAAATATTATGCTCACTGCGGCTAAGTAATATGGGTCGGCGATAACCATCAACCCGATGTAAAAAATGGGTATGTGACTGGAAATCAAAAACATCGCTGACATCATGCAGTTCAGAAATACTCATAAACTGTAATGACTGTGGATTCCATTTTTGTGGATGGCGTTTAATACGCGAGGTAATAATAAATGCCGTCGCCTTCATACCGTATTGTTTCAGAATGGGGTATGCATAACGACTCACCGATTTCAAACCATCATCAAACGTCAGCACAACCGCGCGAGCGGGTAGATTCATCGAATTACGCAGATATCCTTCCAGTTGATACAAGGTCAACGTGGTATATCCCCTGTCACGCAACCAGGTCATCTGGTTATTGAATGCACGTACCGACGTTGTGGTCGACGTATGGCGAAAACGAGTATTCTCTTCATCGCGTAAAATATGATGGTAGGTCAATACAGGAATACCGTTATCCTGCTGCGCATCCAGCGCGCTGATATAGGCCAGACGTTCGCCAATACGAATTTGATACCAGGTTTGATTCAGGCGATCTTTCAATTTACTGATAATGGGATAACGCAAGTTATCGGCCAGCACGCCAAATGGCGCACTGCCTGCATCGGGCGCGTTATATACCGGCGTATCTTTCCAGGTAATAAGATTTTGGTTGCTCAGTGGTTTATTCAGATCACCCAGACCATCTTCAACTTTTTGCCGCCCTTGTACAGGTTCAAGATGACCTTTATCAATATACCCCGTAGCAAAACCAAAATTGAATTCATAATAATCGGCTGTGGTTGGGATGACCGAAATAATCTGCCCGGCACGAATGTTACCGACGGTTACCGTGTTGTCGCCAATTTTTCCCCAGATAGTCGCATCCTGAGTGGTTTGCATATAACGCGTGGGAAGTGCTGCGCTGACAGCAGATGAAACCAGCAGCACCAGGAAAATTATCTTTTTAATCATGAGGAAACTACCAGGCGAGAAACAACGCAGTTAGTGTAGCAAAATCAGAATGCGATTTAATACTCGAACCAATTGTGCTTGAGGACAAAAGGGGGATTCTTTTGTTGCTGATGCCAGAGGCTACTGACTTCAGGTGCTCCTGATGCCACGATATGCTCTCGAAATGCCGCACTGGACATTGTCTCCCGACAGGGGAGCATCTGCTCAATTAACGGTAACGTCACCCCAGAAATGACTTCACAACGAGAATGCTTGTGGCTTAATAACGACGCAACACGATAAGGTGCAGCGCCTGCTATATCGGTTAAAAAAATCACCCCATCGCCAGAATCAGTTTCATGCAGAGCATCGCACATCATGCGGCTAAGCATATTTGAACTTAACCCGCGCCAGAAATTCACTGCCCGGCACTGGATAAGTGCACCATGTTTTTTTTCCAGCGCATCCAGTATCTCTTGCGCCCTATCGTCGTGACAGGTAATAACCCAACCTAACATCGCTTTCCTCCTTAGCCGAAAATCAGTCTACCCTGACCAGTATTGATAAAGGGTGATAGCCGTCAAAACTCCCCTCCCCCGTATCCGGAGGAGAGGAGAGCGACTTAGCTACGCAAGCCGCGCCCACGCTGGATCAGCGACCAGCAGATCAGATAAAACGCAATAATAAAAACAACCAGCACGCCAAAAGTCGTGACCAGCGGCACATCATTAATGCCGAGGAAGCCGTAGCGGAATCCACTGATCATATAAACGATTGGGTTCAGGTGCGACAGTCCCTGCCAGAACGGCGGCAGCAAAGTCAGGGAGTAAAAGACCCCGCCCAAATACGTGAGTGGCGTTAATACAAAGGTTGGCACCAGGCTGATATCATCGAACGTTTTGGCAAACACACCGTTCAGCAAACCCGCAAGGGAGAACAACACCGCCGTGAGCACCAGCGTTAAGGCAACGAATACCCACGAATGCACCTGAAACGGCACAAAGAACAGCGAGATCGCCGTCACCAGAATGCCAACAAACAGCCCGCGCGCCACGCCGCCGCCGACATATCCGGCGATAATCACGTGCGTTGGAACCGGAGCGACCAGCAACTCTTCAATATTACGCTGGAACTTGGCACCAAAAAATGATGAAGCAACGTTGGCGTAGGCATTGGTGATCACCGACATCATGATCAGCCCCGGCACGATGAACTGCATATAGCTGAAGCCATGCATATCACCAATACGCGAACCAATCAGGTTACCGAAGATAATAAAGTAAAGGGTCATGGTGATGACTGGCGGCACCAGCGTCTGCACCCAGATACGCATAAAGCGATGGATCTCTTTCGCCCAGATGCTTTTTAGCGCCACCCAGTAAAGATGCATCATGCGCGATCTCCTTGTTTTTCATTAACCAGTGAAACAAACAGCTCTTCCAGACGGTTAGCTTTGTTACGCATACTTAATACCTGAATGCCCTGCTCACTTAACTGCGTAAATACGCTGTTGATCCCCTGCTCACGCAGCACTTCAACTTCCAGCGTCGCGGTATCGACCAGTCGATACTGATAGCCATCGAGCTTCGGTAACGGGCTTTTCGGTGCGAGATCGAGAATAAAGGTTTCCGATTTCAGCTTCGCCAGCAGCGCCTTCATCGAGGTATTTTCCACCAGCTCACCGTGTTGAATAATGCCGATATTGCGGCACAGCATTTCTGCTTCTTCCAGGTAGTGTGTGGTGAGAATGATGGTGGTGCCTTTGTCGTTTAAATCCTTCAAAAAGCCCCACATTGAGCGGCGAAGTTCAATATCCACGCCTGCGGTCGGTTCATCAAGAATCAGCAATTTAGGTTCATGCATTAACGCACGGGCAATCATTAAACGGCGCTTCATCCCACCAGATAACATACGCGCACGTTCGTTACGCTTTCCCCATAGATCGAGCTGTTTAAGATACTTTTCGCTACGGATGTACGCTTCTTTGCGCTCTACACCGTAGTACCCCGCCTGATTTACCACAATTTGCTGCACGGTTTCAAACGGGTTGAAGTTAAATTCCTGCGGCACCAGCCCCAACTGGCGTTTGGCATTAACGACATCTTTTTCAAGATCGTAACCAAATACGCTGACGCGCCCGGAGGTCTTATTTACCAGCGAGCTGATAATACCGATAGTGGTCGATTTCCCGGCCCCATTCGGTCCCAGAAGCGCATAAAAATCACCCGCCTCGACCTGCAAATCTATTCCACGAAGCGCCTGAACGCCGCCTGGATAGGTTTTTTTAAGCTGTTGAAGTTCCAGTGCAATGGTCATAAATTTTTACTTACCTTACGTTCTTACACTTTATCTGTGGTTTAAATCGTCCCGGAGTTGCCCTATATTAGCCAAACGTAATTATTTGGTTACAGGTCGTTAACCTCCATGAAAGACATAGATACACTCATCAGCAATAATGCACTATGGTCAAAAATGCTGGTGGAAGAGGATCCCGGGTTTTTTGAGAAACTGGCACAAGCGCAAAAACCGCGCTTTCTATGGATTGGATGTTCCGACAGTCGCGTTCCTGCAGAACGTTTAACCGGTCTTGAGCCGGGCGAACTCTTTGTTCACCGTAATGTTGCTAACCTGGTCATTCACACCGATCTAAACTGCCTCTCCGTGGTTCAGTATGCAGTGGATGTTCTCGAAGTTGAACATATTATTATCTGTGGCCACTATGGTTGCGGCGGCGTGCAAGCTGCTGTTGAAAACCCGGAACTGGGGCTTATCAACAACTGGCTGCTGCACATCCGCGATATCTGGTTCAAACATAGCTCATTGCTCGGCGAAATGCCGCCAGAGCGTCGTCTGGATACCCTGTGCGAACTGAACGTAATGGAACAGGTATATAACCTGGGTCACTCCACCATTATGCAATCAGCGTGGAAACGCGGGCAGAAAGTCACCATTCACGGCTGGGCTTACGGCATTCACGACGGCTTACTGCGTGACCTGGATGTCACAGCCACCAACCGCGAAACCCTGGAGCAACGTTACCGTCACGGGATTTCCAACCTCAAGCTGAAGCACATCAATCACAAATAAATTCGCCATGCCGGATGCAACACATCCGGCAAATCCGCACTTATTCGTCCAGCAGAATCACTTTGCCGATATACGGCAGATGGCGGTAACGCTGTGCGTAATCAATGCCGTAACCCACCACAAACTCATCCGGGATCGAGAAACCGATAAATTCTACCGGCACGTTCACTTCACGGCGGGACGGTTTATCCAGCAGCGTACAAATCGCCAGCGACTTCGGTTCGCGCAGGCTTAAGATTTCACGCACTTTCGACAGTGTATTACCCGAGTCGATGATATCTTCAACAATCAGCACGTCCTTGCCACGGATATCTTCATCCAGATCTTTGAGGATTTTCACATCACGGGTGGTGGACATGCCGCTACCGTAGCTGGAGGCGGTCATAAAGTCGACTTCATGAGATACCTGAACTTCACGGCACAGGTCCGCCATAAACATAAATGAGCCACGCAGCAGGCCTACCAGCACCATATCGCTGCCGCTGTCTTTGTAACGCTCAGTAATCTGACGACCCAGTTCGGCGATACGCGCTTTAATCTCCGCTTCGGGGATCATTACTTCTACAGTATGTTTCATATCTCTAACCATATGATTTAAAAACAAATCACTTCGCACGGGCTAGCTTCGGCACCGCAGCAAAGCGCAAGACACGCAGTATACCAGTAAAACTATTCATTGGCGGAATCTGTTAATAAAGCTCAAATTGTGATGACGATCACACATGTTAAAACCTATAATTAATTGCTACTAAAATATTAATGAATTGAAATGGTGTCTCTTTATGGCAATTAACAATACCGGCTCGCGACGATTACTCGTCACGCTAACAGCCCTTTTTGCAGCTCTTTGCGGGCTGTATCTTCTCATTGGTGGAGGCTGGCTGGTCGCGATTGGCGGCTCCTGGTACTACCCTATTGCAGGCCTTGTGATGCTCGGCGTCGCCTGGATGCTGTGGCGCAGTAAACGCGCCGCGCTTTGGCTATACGCGGCTCTGCTGCTCGGCACTATGATTTGGGGCGTCTGGGAAGTCGGTTTCGACTTCTGGGCGCTGACTCCGCGCAGCGACATTCTGGTCTTCTTCGGCATCTGGCTGATCCTGCCGTTTGTCTGGCGTCGCCTGGTCATTCCTGCCAGCGGCGCAGTTGCCGCACTGGTGGTCGCACTGCTGATTAGTGGCGGAATCCTCACCTGGGCCGGATTTAACGATCCGCAGGAAATCAACGGCACCTTAAGCGCCGATGCCACGCCAGCAGAAGCCATCTCCCCCGTTGCCGATCAGGACTGGCCTGCCTATGGCCGCAATCAGGAAGGCCAACGCTTTTCGCCTCTGAAGCAAATTAACGCCGATAACGTCCACAACCTGAAAGAAGCCTGGGTATTTCGCACGGGTGATGTGAAACAGCCGAACGATCCGGGCGAAATCACCAATGAAGTGACGCCAATTAAAGTGGGCGACACCCTTTACCTGTGTACCGCTCACCAGCGACTGTTTGCGCTTGATGCCGCCAGCGGCAAAGAGAAATGGCATTACGATCCTGAGCTGAAAACCAACGAGTCTTTCCAGCACGTAACCTGCCGTGGCGTCTCTTATCATGAAGCCAAAGCAGAAACGGCTTCGCCGGAAGTGATGGCGGATTGCCCGCGACGTATCATTCTTCCGGTCAATGATGGTCGACTGATTGCGATTAACGCCGAAAACGGCAAGCTGTGCGAAACCTTCGCCAATAAAGGCGTGCTCAATCTGCAAAGCAATATGCCGGACACCAAACCGGGTCTGTATGAACCGACTTCGCCACCGATTATTACCGATAAAACCATCGTGATGGCCGGTTCGGTCACCGATAACTTCTCAACCCGCGAAACGTCTGGCGTGATCCGTGGTTTTGATGTCAACACCGGGAAGCTGCTGTGGGCCTTTGATCCGGGCGCGAAAGATCCGAACGCGATCCCGTCTGACGAACACACCTTTACCTTTAACTCGCCAAACTCGTGGGCACCTGCGGCCTATGACGCGAAGCTGGATCTGGTGTATCTGCCGATGGGCGTGACCACACCAGATATCTGGGGCGGTAACCGCACACCGGAACAGGAACGTTATGCCAGCTCGATTCTGGCGCTGAATGCCACTACCGGGAAACTGGCGTGGAGTTACCAGACCGTTCACCATGACCTGTGGGATATGGATCTTCCGGCACAGCCGACGCTGGCGGATATCACCGTTAATGGTCAAAAGGTTCCGGTCATTTACGCTCCGGCGAAAACCGGCAACATTTTTGTGCTCGATCGTCGTAATGGTGAACTGGTGGTTCCTGCCCCGGAAAAACCAGTGCCACAAGGCGCAGCGAAAGGCGATTACGTTACCCCTACTCAACCGTTCTCTGAGCTGAGCTTCCGTCCGACAAAAGATCTAAGCGGTGCGGATATGTGGGGTGCCACCATGTTTGACCAACTGGTGTGCCGCGTGATGTTCCACCAGATGCGCTATGAAGGCATTTTCACCCCACCATCTGAACAGGGTACGCTGGTCTTCCCGGGTAACCTGGGGATGTTCGAATGGGGCGGGATTTCCGTTGATCCGAATCGTGAAGTGGCAATTGCCAACCCAATGGCGCTGCCGTTTGTTTCGAAACTGATCCCACGCGGTCCTGGCAACCCGATGGAACAGCCGAAAGATGCCAAAGGCACGGGTACGGAATCCGGTATTCAGCCGCAGTACGGCGTGCCGTATGGCGTCACGCTTAACCCGTTCCTTTCACCGTTTGGTCTGCCGTGTAAACAACCAGCATGGGGTTATATCTCGGCGCTGGATCTGAAAACCAATGAAGTGGTGTGGAAGAAACGTATTGGTACGCCGCAGGACAGTATGCCGTTCCCGATGCCCGTTCCGGTGCCGTTCAATATGGGTATGCCGATGCTGGGCGGGCCAATCTCCACGGCGGGTAACGTGCTGTTTATTGCCGCTACGGCAGATAACTACCTGCGCGCTTACAACATGAGCAACGGTGAAAAACTGTGGCAGGGTCGTCTACCAGCGGGCGGTCAGGCAACACCGATGACCTATGAAGTGAATGGTAAGCAGTATGTGGTGATCTCCGCAGGCGGTCACGGTTCATTTGGTACGAAGATGGGCGACTATATTGTGGCTTATGCGCTGCCGGATGATGTGAAGTAAGATTCGCTCAGATTACTGACAAAGTGCGCTTTGTTCATGCCGGATGCGGCGTAAACGCCTTATTCGGCCTACAAAATCGTATGGTGCGTAGGCCTGATAAGCGTAGCGCATCAGGCAATTTTGCGTTTGTCATCAGTTTAAAGCCCGGAGAGATCCGGGCATATTTCCGAATACGTATTTTTATACCGTAAACCCTAACATCATCCCCGTATCTTCATGCTCCAACAGATGGCAGTGCGCCATATAAGCGTGTTCTTTCGGGGCATTGTGATTAAACTTCACCAGCACTTCGCTGACATTACCTTCTACTTTAACGGTATCTTTCCAGCCTGCGCGATGCGGCGCTGGCGGTTTGCCATTTTCTGACAAGATACGGAACTGCGTGCCGTGAATATGGAACGGATGCAGCATCATGTCACCCACGCCAGAAATAACCCAACGTTCGTACTGTCCTTTCGCCGCCGCAAACATCGGCTTGTTCATATCAAACGCCTGACCGTTGATTTTATTGGCATGGTGGAAATCGAACTTCCCGCCGTGGTTCATATGATTCATATTGCCGTGCCTCATATGCCCCATCATCTGGCTGTGATCCATCCCGGCCATCGCCTGATCGCCATATTTCTCCATCAGCATCTGCATACCCATCATATCGAGCATCGGATCCATAGAGAGTTGCAGCTTGCGTACCGTTAATCCGTCCAGCGAAGGTAAAGCAGGCAGGCTACTTAACGTGTCTGGCAAAGCACCAGAAGCACTAATGGCAATCGGCTGAATACGCATTACCGGATGCGGCTTATCAAACGGCGCAATCGCCATTCCCATCTGGCTGACCGGTAGCGTCACCAGATCAAACGGTTTGTTGTCGTTAACCTCCACCAGCACTTCAAAACGCTCGCCCATCAGCACCGGAAGCTCACTCACCTTCACCGGTTCAGGCAGCAGACCACCATCGCTGGCAATCACATACAGCGGGCGATTGTCGCTGGTGGCGAAATTGAGCGAGCGGGCATTACAGCCATTAAGCAAACGCAGGCGCAGCCAGCCACGCGGTGCAGCGTGTTGCGGGTACATAGCGCCGTTGGTCAGCAGCGTATCGCCAAACCAGCCCACGGCGGCGGTCATCACATCCAGTTGATAATCAATCTGCCCGTCGGCGTTAAATTTTTTATCCTGAACGATCACCGGGACATCATCGATACCCCACTGTTTCGGCAGCATTAATTTCAGGATCTCGTCATCTTCAATCACCACCAGTCCTGCCAGCCCCATCGCCACCTGACGCCCGGTTTTGCCGTGTTGATGCGGATGGAACCAGCAAGTGGCGGCAGGTTGATCAACGTTCAGCGTCACCGTGCGTTTACCGCCAGGCGGAATAATCCCCTGCGGGCCGCCGTCCACTTCACCCGGCACTTCCAGCCCGTGCCAGTGCAACGTCGTCTCTTCCGCCAGTTGGTTATAGATATCAACCGTTACCGCTTTGCCGCGCTGTAATTTCACCGCCGGCCCCAGCAGATTGCCGTTGTAACCCCAGGTGGTCGCCGTTTTCCCGGCAAAGCTGGACTGGCCTTCACCAATAGTTAACTGAATACGATTACGGGCATCGGTCGTGAGCAAATCAGGGATCGGTAACGTTGGACGATCCGCCGCAAATACTGCGCGGCTCCACAGTGGCAAAGCCGAAGCCACGCCCAGCGCGACGGAATATTTTAAGAAATCACGACGTTGCATAGTTATTTCCTTATTCTTAAGCAGGCGAAACAAAATCAAACGTTGAGCATAGTCCTTCCCCTTACAGGAAGGTCAAGCCACAGACACAATTTAATCCACAATAATGGTCGTCGCCTCGCTCGCAGTGTGCTAACGTTTATCATCTTTAAGTCCTGGTAGAAGCAATGAAGACGTTTTTCAGAACAGTATTATTCGGCAGCCTGATGGCTGTATGCGCAAACAGTTACGCGCTCAGCGAGTCTGAAGCCGAAGATATGGCCGATTTAACGGCAGTGTTTGTTTTTCTGAAGAACGATTGCGGTTACCAGAACTTACCTAACGGGCAAATTCGTCGCGCACTGGTCTTTTTCGCCCAGCAAAACCAGTGGGATCTCAGCAATTACGACACCTTCGATATGAAATCTCTCGGTGAAGATAGCTATCGCGATCTCAGCGGTATTGGCATTCCCGTCGCTAAAAAGTGCAAAGCCCTGGCTCGCGATTCCTTAAGCCTGCTTGCCTACGTCAAATAATCCCTGATACCTTTTTGTAGAAATATTGACCGTGCATCTGCGGTCAATGTTAGCTATTATGTTGCGCCCTTTTTTTACGGGTGTTAACAAAGGAGGTATCAACCCATGGCCGAAAAAAAACGGTGGCATGAAACGCTACACGACCAGTTTGGGCAGTACTTTGCGGTAGATAACGTTCTGTATCATGAAAAGACCGATCACCAGGATCTGATCATTTTTGAGAACGCTGCATTTGGTCGCGTAATGGCGCTGGATGGCGTAGTACAAACCACCGAGCGCGACGAGTTTATCTATCATGAGATGATGACCCACGTTCCTCTACTGGCTCACGGTCACGCGAAACATGTGCTGATCATCGGCGGCGGCGACGGTGCCATGCTGCGTGAAGTGACCCGACATAAAAACGTTGAGTCAATCACGATGGTGGAAATCGATGCGGGTGTCGTGTCGTTCTGCCGTCAGTATCTGCCCAACCATAATGCCGGTAGCTACGATGATCTACGCTTTAAACTGGTGATCGATGATGGTGTCAATTTCGTTAATCAAACCAGCCAGACCTTCGACGTAATTATCTCCGACTGCACCGATCCTATCGGTCCCGGCGAAAGCCTGTTTACCTCAGCATTTTATGAAGGTTGCAAACGTTGCCTGAATCCTGGCGGTATTTTCGTCGCGCAGAACGGTGTCTGCTTTTTACAGCAGGAAGAGGCCATCGACAGCCATCGCAAACTCAGCCATTACTTCAGCGACGTTGGCTTTTATCAGGCGGCGATCCCGACCTATTACGGCGGTATCATGACTTTTGCATGGGCGACAGATAACGACGCCTTACGCCATCTCTCAACCGAAATTATTCAGGCGCGTTTTCTCGCCTCTGGCCTGAAATGCCGTTATTACAATCCGGCAGTCCATACAGCAGCTTTTGCCTTACCTCAGTATCTGCAAGACGCACTGGCTTCACAGCCGTCCTAAGGAGAAGATAAGAAATTGAAAAAACTGAAACTGCATGGCTTTAATAATCTGACCAAAAGTCTGAGTTTTTGTATTTACGATATCTGCTACGCCAAAACTGCCGAAGAGCGCGACGGTTATATTGCTTATATCGATGAACTCTATAATGCCAATCGTCTGACCGAAATCCTGTCAGAAACCTGTTCCATTATCGGAGCCAATATTCTTAACATCGCCCGCCAGGATTACGAACCACAGGGTGCCAGCGTCACTATTCTGGTGAGCGAAGAGCCGGTTGATCCGAAACTTATCGACAAAACAGAACACCCCGGCCCGCTGCCAGAAGCCGTGGTTGCCCATCTCGATAAAAGTCATATTTGCGTACATACCTACCCGGAAAGCCATCCTGAAGGCGGTTTATGTACCTTCCGCGCCGACATAGAAGTCTCCACCTGCGGCGTGATTTCCCCGCTGAAGGCGCTGAATTACCTGATCCATCAGCTTGAGTCCGATATCGTAACCATTGATTATCGCGTGCGTGGCTTTACGCGTGACATCAACGGTATGAAGCACTTTATCGACCATGAGATTAATTCGATTCAGAACTTCATGTCCGAGGATATGAAGGCGCTGTATGACATGGTGGATGTAAACGTCTATCAGGAAAATATCTTCCATACCAAGATGTTGCTTAAAGAGTTCGACCTTAAGCACTACATGTTCCACACCAAACCGGAAGATTTAACCGACAGCGAGCGCAAAGAAATTACCGCTGCGCTGTGGAAAGAGATGCGCGAGATTTATTACGGGCGCAATATGCCAGCTGTTTAACGGCTCAGGCGGAGCACAGAGGCTCCGCCTGCTTTATTTACTTCTGCTGTACGAATTTACGGTACGCCGCCACCACCTGAAGAAAATCCTCAACGCCGCACAGCGACAGGCTTTCTTCGTCGTAGTAGTTCATCCCCTCTTCCATTTCATCGCCAGCAAATTCCAGTTGATTGGCGCGAATCATCACCTCTTCGCCGTCCATCCATAGCGTGTACTCATGCCCTGCCCGCTGCCAGGAACGTTCGCTACCTTTGAGCGTGCGCGCGGCGTCTTCCACTTCATCAAGCAAGGCCAGGTTTTCTTTCACCTCTTCATTAAACCAGTGCCCGACCACTTCATGCCCCATGGACATACGCACCTTTACCACTCCGGTAATATCGCGCAGAAATTCGTAATCCATAGTGTGTTCCTCTGCTCCCGGCAATGCGCCGAAATCGCATTGCGCCATTGATGTAATTATCGCAGCCTTACCGGAGAAAAACAGCGGAACGGCGATGGTTTAGAAATAAAAAATGCCCGGGAATCTCATTCACCGGGCATTGTGTTGTTTATGCGCAGCGCGTGCGCTTACTTATTAAACCGCAGTCTGGAAAATCACCCCGTCCGCTTTTTCGGTGTACTGAGAAAGCTGGTTGAAGTTCAGATAACGGTAAGTATCAACGGCTGTTTTATCTACCTGCGCAACATAGGTCTGGTACTCTTCCGGCGTTGGCAGTTTGCCAAGAAGTGCCGCGACAGCCGCCAGTTCCGCAGAAGCCAGGAAGACGTTCGCGCCAGTACCCAGACGGTTCGGGAAGTTACGGGTAGAGGTGGAAACCACCGTCGCACCGTCTGCCACACGCGCCTGGTTACCCATACACAGGGAACAGCCAGGTATCTCGATACGCGCACCGCTCTTACCGAAGACGCTGTAGTAGCCTTCTTCGGTCAACTGCGCGGCGTCCATACGGGTTGGCGGTGCCACCCACAGGCGGGTCGGCAGCTGGCCTTTATGCGCATCCAGCAGTTTACCAGCGGCACGGAAGTGACCGATGTTAGTCATGCAAGAACCGATAAACACTTCGTCGATCTTCTCGCCCTGTACCGCAGACAGCGGACGTGCGTCATCCGGGTCGTTCGGTGCACAGAGGATAGGTTCTTTGATATCAGCCAGATCGATGTCAATCACCGCTGCATATTCCGCATCCGCATCGGCTTCCAGCAGCTCAGGATTCGCCAGCCATTTTTCCATGCCCTGAATACGACGTTCCAGGGTACGACGATCGCCGTAACCTTCCGCGATCATCCACTTCAGCAGGACGATGTTGGAGTTCAGGTATTCGATGATCGGTTCTTTGTTCAGCTTGATGGTACAACCGGCAGCAGAACGCTCGGCAGACGCATCGGTCAGTTCAAATGCCTGCTCAACTTTCAGATCCGGCAGACCTTCAATTTCCAGGATGCGACCAGAGAAGATGTTTTTCTTGCCTTTCTTCTCAACGGTCAGCAGACCTTGTTTGATCGCATACAGCGGAATGGCGTGTACCAGATCGCGCAGGGTGATTCCCGGCTGCATCTTGCCTTTGAAGCGCACCAGAACAGATTCCGGCATGTCCAGCGGCATGACGCCAGTTGCGGCAGCAAATGCCACCAGACCAGAACCCGCCGGGAAAGAGATACCGATCGGGAAACGGGTATGGGAGTCACCGCCAGTACCGACGGTATCCGGCAGCAGCATACGGTTCAGCCAGGAGTGGATTACGCCGTCACCCGGACGCAGCGACACACCGCCACGGTTCATAATGAAGTCCGGCAGCGTGTGGTGTGTGTTAACGTCAACCGGCTTCGGATAAGCCGCAGTGTGACAGAAAGACTGCATCACCAGGTCAGCCGAGAAGCCCAGGCACGCCAGGTCTTTCAGTTCATCACGAGTCATTGGGCCGGTGGTGTCCTGAGAACCGACCGAAGTCATTTTCGGCTCACAGTAAGCGCCCGGACGAATGCCTTTAACGCCACAGGCACGCCCCACCATTTTCTGCGCCAGCGAGAAGCCGCGATCGCTCTCAGCGACATCTTTCGCCTGACGGAAAACATCGCTGTGCGGCAGGCCAAGTGCTTCACGCGCTTTGGTGGTCAGGCCACGACCGATAATCAGCGGAATACGGCCGCCAGCACGCACTTCATCAATCAGCACGTCGGTTTTCAGTTCGAAGGTCGCCAGCAGTTCGTTGGTTTCGTGGTTACGCACTTCACCTTTGTACGGATAAACGTCAATCACGTCGCCCATGTTCAGGCTGGAAACGTCCACTTCAATTGGCAACGCACCGGCATCTTCCATCGTGTTAAAGAAGATTGGTGCAATTTTACCGCCGAGGCACAAACCACCGCCGCGTTTGTTCGGCACATGTGGAATATCATCGCCCATAAACCACAGTACGGAGTTAGTGGCGGATTTACGCGAAGAACCAGTCCCTACAACGTCACCCACGTAGGCCAGCGGGAAACCTTTTTGTTGCAGAGCTTCGATCTGTTTGATCGGTCCAACAACGCCTGGCTGGTCTGGCTCGATGCCTTCACGGGCGTTTTTCAACATCGCCAGGGCGTGCAGTGGGATATCCGGACGCGACCATGCATCCGGTGCCGGAGAGAGGTCATCGGTGTTGGTTTCACCGGTCACTTTGAAGACGGTAACGGTCAGTTTTTCAGCCAGCGCCGGGCGATTCAGGAACCATTCGGCATCTGCCCAGGACTGCATAACCTGCTTCGCATATTTGTTGCCGGCTTTGGCTTTCTCTTCTACGTCATAGAAGTTATCGAACATCAGCAGCGTATGAGACAGTGCTTTGGCGGCAATTGGCGCCAGTTTGGCATCGTCCAGCGCATCGATCAGCGGATGAATGTTGTAACCACCCTGCATGGTGCCCAGCAGTTCAATGGCTTTTTCTGGAGTCAACAGTGGGGATTTGGCTTCGCCTTTCGCGATAGCAGCAAGGAAACCAGCTTTTACATAGGCGGCTTCATCGACGCCAGGGGGAACACGGTTGGTTAACAGATCTAACAGGAATTCTTCTTCGCCCGCAGGCGGGTTTTTCAGCAGCTCTACGAGCGCGGCCATTTGGTTTGCATCCAGGGGCTTGGGCGCAATCCCCTCAGCGGCACGCTCAGCTACGTGCTTACGGTATTCTTCTAGCACGACGGTTCTCCTCGCTCTCATTGTCATAGTGCGGCAGGCGATTCTCTTCACGCTCCTGTGAGACAGCAGTTTGTAGGGTAAATGCCCAGTACCGCAACGGGCAGAATAGCAGGATTTTGACGATGTGTTAATCTGTTTACAAAAAAGCAACATAAAAAAGTGGCTGAATCGTTAAGGATGGTCTAGAGATTGTTTCCCTTCGTAAAAACTTCGTTAATTCGCAGAGTGATAATCACCTTTATCAACGAATCCCAAGATTAGTCAAAATTTAAACTACCGCCTCTTTATACTCGGATTCACAGCACCTGCGGGTGGCAGTTCGCCGACCATTGCGATTTCCTTGAGATCCGAATTATGAAAATGACTTTGCCGTTTAAACCCCATGTGCTGGCGCTAATTTGCAGTGCCGGGCTTTGTGCCGCTTCCGGTGCTTTGTATGTAAAAAGCCGCACTGTGGAAACGCCTGTAGAAGCGCAAACTGTGCCTGTTGTCACTACAGCTACGCTTCCAGCAACGGTTTCCGCGCCGCCAGTAGTACCTGCCGTCGTCAAATCTACCTTCAGTACTGCGCAAATTGATCAATGGGTCGCGCCTGTCGCACTGTACCCCGATTCTCTGCTTTCACAAGTGTTAATGGCATCAACCTATCCGGCAAACGTTGCGCAAGCAGTGCAATGGTCGCACGATAATCCACTTAAACAAGGTGACGCTGCTATTCAGGCAGTAGCTGACCAGCCGTGGGATGCCAGCGTCAAATCACTGGTGGCGTTTCCACAGTTGATGGCATTGATGGGCGAAAACCCGCAATGGGTGCAAAACCTGGGCGATGCGTTTCTGGCACAGCCGCAGGACGTGATGGACTCGGTACAGCGTTTGCGTCAACTGGCGCAACAAACCGGGTCGCTGAAGTCATCAACCGAACAGAAAGTCATTACGACAACGAAGAAAGCTGTACCGGTAAAACCGGCTGTCGCGCCTTCCGCCATACAATCCAATACCGTTTCAACAGCCAGCCCCGTCATTACAGAACCTGCGCCAACCGTAATAACCATTGAGCCAACCAATCCGGATGTGGTTTATATTCCCAACTATAACCCAACCGTGGTTTACGGGAACTGGGCCAATTCCGCGTATCCGCCGGTTTACCTGCCGCCGCCAGCCGGAGAGCCGTTTGTTGACAGCTTTGTGCGCGGTTTCGGCTACAGCATGGGCGTTGCTACTACATACGCGTTATTCAGCAGCATCGACTGGGATGACGACGATCATGACCATCATCATGACGATGATGATTATCATCACCACGATGGCGGTCATCGTGACGGCAACGGCTGGCAACACAACGGTGACAACATCAATATTGACGTCAACAATTTCAACCGCATCACCGGTGAGCATCTTACTGATAAGAATATGGCATGGCGGCACAATCCAAACTACCGTAATGGTTTGCCTTATCATGATCAGGATATGGCAAAGCGGTTTCATCAAACCGATGTCAGTGGCGGCATGAGCGCCACGCCGCTTCCTGCACCGTCGCGCGACAGTCAGCGTCAGGCGGCGGCAAGCCAGTTTCAGCAACGAACACACGCCGCACCAGCCATTACGCGAGATACGCAACGTCAGGCTGCGGCACAACGGTTTAATGAAGCGGAACACGATGGCAATTATGAAGATTTTCGCGAGTTCAGCCGTCGCCAACCACTGACCCAGCAGCAAAAGGATGCCGCTCGTCAGCGTTATCAGTCGGCCTCACCTGAACAGCGCCAGGCGTTCCGTGAGAGAATGCAAACTAACCCGCAGAACCAGCAGCGAAGAGATGCAGCGCGTCAGCGTATTCAGTCCGCTTCACCTGAGCAGCGCCAGGCAGTCCGCGAGAAAATGCAGACTAACCCGAAGAACCAGCAGCGAAGAGATGCAGCGCGTGAGCGTATTCAGTCCGCATCACCAGAGCAGCACCCACTCAACCAACAGCAACGTGATAACGCCCGCCAGCGTATTCAATCGGCATCTCCTGAACAACGTCAGGTTTTTCGGGAGAAAGTTCAGGAGAACCGCCCGCAACGTCTAAACGACAGTAACCGTACTGCCAGGCTGAATAACGAGCAACGGTCTGCGGTACGTGAACGGTTGTCTGAGCGTGGAGCAAGAAGACTGGAAAGATAAATTGCAGGCGTAAAAAAAGCGGCGTTGTTAGCCGCTTAAGACTGATGACAAACATCGAATCGCCCGATGCGCAAGTTTATCGGGCCTACACGACACCTGCAATATATTGAATTTGCATGATTTTGTAGGCCAGATAAGGCGTTTACGCCGCATCCGGCATCAACAACGAGCACTTTGTCAACAATCTGAAGCGGCCAGAATAGCCGCTTCTTAATTTGCCGGATGTTCCGGCACACGAAGAATTACTTCTTCTTCGCTTTCGGGTTCGGCAGGTCAGTGATGCTACCTTCGAATATTTCTGCCGCCAGACCCACAGACTCATGCAGAGTCGGGTGCGCGTGGATGGTCAGCGCGATGTCTTCCGCGTCACAACCCATTTCGATTGCCAGACCGATTTCACCCAGCAGCTCACCGCCGTTAGTACCGACAATTGCACCACCGATCACACGGTGAGATTCTTTGTCGAAAATCAGTTTGGTCATACCGTCTGCGCAGTCGGAAGCGATAGCACGACCAGAAGCAGCCCACGGGAAGGTGGCGGTTTCGTAGCTGATGCCTTTCTCTTTCGCTTCTTTCTCAGTCAGACCTACCCATGCAACTTCTGGTTCGGTATAAGCGATGGACGGGATAACTTTCGGATCGAAGTAGTGTTTCTTACCTGCGATAACTTCAGCAGCAACGTGACCTTCGTGAACACCTTTGTGTGCCAGCATCGGCTGACCGACGATATCGCCGATAGCAAAGATGTGCGGTACGTTAGTACGCAGTTGTTTATCAACGCGGATGAAGCCACGGTCGTCCACTTCCACGCCTGCTTTACCTGCGTCGAGGTTTTTACCGTTCGGCACACGACCAATCGCTACCAGCACGGCATCGTAACGCTGCGGTTCAGCCGGTGCTTTTTTGCCTTCCATCGTCACATAAATACCGTCTTCTTTCGCTTCAACGGCAGTAACTTTGGTTTCCAGCATCAGGTTGAATTTCTTGCTGATACGCTTGGTGAAGACTTTAACGATGTCTTTGTCAGCCGCAGGGATAACCTGGTCGAACATTTCAACCACGTCAATCTGTGAACCCAGCGCGTGGTATACGGTTCCCATTTCCAGACCGATGATACCACCACCCATAACCAGCAGACGTTCTGGTACTTCTTTCAGTTCCAGCGCGTCAGTGGAGTCCCAGATACGCGGATCTTCATGCGGAATAAACGGCAGTTGGATCGGGCGAGAACCCGCTGCGATGATCGCGTTATCGAAGTTGATCACGGTTTTACCGTTCTCACCTTCAACTTCCAGGGTGTTCGCCCCGGTGAATTTACCCAGACCGTTGACCACTTTGACTTTGCGGCCTTTCGCCATACCAGCCAGACCACCGGTCAGCTGATTGATCACTTTCTCTTTCCAGGTACGAATCTTGTCGATATCGGTTTTCGGTTCACCGAAGACGATACCGTGTTCAGCCAGAGCTTTGGCTTCTTCGATAACTTTCGCTACGTGCAGCAGTGCTTTAGAAGGGATACAGCCGACGTTCAGGCAAACACCGCCGAGGGTGTTGTAGCGTTCTACGATTACGGTTTCCAGACCTAAATCAGCGCAACGGAAGGCAGCAGAATAACCTGCGGGGCCTGCCCCAAGTACCACGACCTGAGTTTTGATTTCAGTACTCATCATGACCTCTATTTATTTATCTCCGGCGGTCATACCCGTCGTCTTTCAGGCCGCAGCGGCGTTAGCTTCACGCCCTCACCCCAGTCACTTACTTATGTAAGCTCCAGGGGATTCTGGCGCTTGCTACCTTGCTGCACCCAGAAATCCATAGGGTATGTGAAGTAATACCCTAACCACCACCGGGTCGTTCTATCCGTCGGTATTTTACAAAATTGTTAACAATTTTTAAACAACAAACGGCAACCGATTTGTCTATTCGCTAATAATCTCAATATATTCATGAGATTACCAGAAAAAAGCCGGCCGATGGGCCGGCTCTTTTATTTACATCACCAGACGGCGAATGTCAGACAGCGTGTTGTTAATGATGGTAATGAAACGGGCACCATCAGCACCGTCGATCACGCGGTGGTCGAAGGAGAGAGAGATCGGCAGCATCAGACGCGGCACGAACTCTTTACCATTCCACACCGGCTCCATCGCGGACTTAGAAACGCCGAGGATAGCCACTTCCGGCGCGTTCACAATCGGCGCGAAGTGGGTAGTACCCAGGCCGCCGATGCTGGAGATGGTGAAGCAACCGCCCTGCATTTCGCCCGCAGTCAGCTTACCGTCACGCGCTTTCTTAGAAATAGTCATCAGCTCGCGAGACAGCTCGATGATGCCTTTCTTGTTGACGTCTTTGAATACCGGAACAACCAGACCGTTCGGGGTATCCACCGCCACACCGATGTTGATGTATTTCTTCAGGGTCAGACGCTGACCGTCCTCCGACAGCGAACTGTTGAAGCGAGGCATCTGCTCAAGTGCCGCAGCAACGGCTTTCATGATGAAGACAACTGGGGTTATCTTCACATCCAGCTTACGTTTCGCTGCTTCTTCGTTCTGCTGTTTACGGAACGCTTCCAGCTCGGTGATATCGGTTTTGTCGAAGTGGGTAACATGCGGGATCATCACCCAGTTACGGCTCAGGTTAGCACCAGAGATTTTCTGGATACGGCCCAGTTCCACTTCTTCGATTTCACCAAACTTGCTGAAGTCCACCTTCGGCCACGGCAACATGCCAGGGATACCACCGCCAGTCGCCGCCGGAGCTGCTTCTGCACGTTTGATAGCTTCTTTCACGTAAGCCTGAACGTCTTCGCGCAGGATACGACCTTTACGGCCAGTGCCCTTCACTTTCGCCAGGTTAACGCCAAACTCGCGTGCCAGACGGCGGATCAGCGGAGTCGCGTGAACGTAAGCGTCATTTTCAGCAAATTCAGATTTGCCTTCCGCTTTCGCAGCCGGTGCTGCTGCCGGGGCTTCAGCTTTTGCTGCCGGAGCCGGCGCTGCCGCTTCCTGTTTCGCCGGAGCTGCCGCAGGCGCTGCGCCTTCAACTTCGAAGATCATAATCAGCGAGCCAGTTTTCACTTTATCGCCAACGTTGACTTTCAGTTCCTTCACGACGCCCGCGAACGGAGCCGGAACTTCCATAGAGGCTTTGTCGCCTTCTACGGTGATCAGTGACTGTTCAGCGGCAACTTTGTCGCCCACTTTCACCATCACTTCGGTCACTTCAACTTCGTCACCGCCGATATCCGGAACGTTAACTTCTTTCACGCCAGCCGCTGGCGCAGGTGCTGCTGCCGGAGCTGCTTCCTGTTTAGCCGCCGGAGCCGGAGCTGCCGCACCTGCTTCACCCGCAACTTCGAAGATCATAATCAGCGAGCCGGTAGACACTTTGTCGCCAACGTTCACTTTGATCTCTTTCACGGTGCCTGCAAACGGCGCCGGAACTTCCATAGAAGCCTTGTCGCCTTCTACGGTGATAAGCGACTGTTCAGCTTCAACTTTATCGCCCACTTTCACCAGGATTTCGGTCACTTCGACTTCGTCGCTGCCGATATCCGGAACGTTAACGTCTTTTGCCGCCGCTGCCGCTGGTGCTGCTGCCGGAGCGGCTTCTTTCTTCTCTTCTGCCTGAGCAGGTGCAGCGTCAGCTGCACCGTCGGCGGAATCGAAAATCATAATCAGTGCGCCGGTCTGGGTTTTGTCGCCAACAGAGACTTTGATCTCTTTAACGATACCCGCCTGCGGAGACGGTACTTCCATAGAGGCTTTGTCGCCTTCTACGGTGATCAGCGACTGTTCGGCTTCAACTTTGTCGCCCACTTTGACCAGGATCTCGGTGATTTCAACTTCATCAGCCCCGATGTCCGGTACTTTGATTTCGATAGCCATTATTCTTTTACCTCTTACGCCAGACGCGGGTTAACTTTTTCTGCATCGATGTTGAATTTGGCGATTGCGTCAGCAACCACTTTCTTATCGATTTCGCCACGTTTAGCCAGTTCGCCCAGCGCCGCAACCACTACGTAGGAAGCATCAACTTCGAAGTGGTGACGCAGGTTCTCACGGCTGTCGGAACGACCGAAGCCATCAGTACCCAGTACGCGATAGTCGTCAGCCGGTACGTAAGTACGGACCTGCTCAGCGAACAGTTTCATATAGTCGGTAGATGCCACTGCCGGAGCGTCATTCATCACCTGAGCGATATACGGAACGCGCGGTGTTTCCAGCGGGTGCAGCATGTTCCAGCGTTCACAATCCTGACCATCACGCGCCAGCTCGGTGAAGGAGGTCACGCTATAAACGTCAGAACCTACGCCGTAATCTTTCGCCAGGATCTCTGCCGCTTCACGGACGTGACGCAGAATAGAACCGGAGCCCAGCAGCTGAACTTTACCTTTGCTACCTTCAATGGTTTCGAGTTTGTAGATACCTTTACGGATACCTTCCTCAGCACCTTCCGGCATTGCCGGCATGTGGTAGTTTTCGTTCAGCGTAGTGATGTAGTAGTAAACGTTCTCTTGTTTTTCACCGTACATACGCTCCAGACCGTCATGCATAATGACAGCAACTTCGTAAGCGTAAGCCGGGTCGTAAGAGATACAGTTCGGGATAGTCAGCGACTGAATGTGGCTGTGACCATCTTCGTGCTGCAGACCTTCACCGTTCAGGGTGGTACGACCGGAAGTACCGCCGATCAGGAAGCCACGCGCTTGCTGGTCGCCAGCCGCCCAGCACAGATCGCCGATACGCTGGAAGCCGAACATCGAGTAATAGATGTAGAACGGAATCATCGGCAGGTTGTTGGTGCTGTAAGAGGTCGCCGCTGCCAGCCAGGAACAACCTGCGCCCAGCTCGTTGATCCCTTCCTGCAGAATCTGACCTTTCTCGTCTTCTTTATAGTAAGCAACCTGCTCGCGGTCCTGCGGGGTGTACTGCTGACCGTTCGGGCTGTAAATACCAATCTGACGGAACAGGCCTTCCATACCGAAAGTACGCGCTTCATCGGCGATGATCGGCACCAGGCGGTCTTTGATCGACTTGTTCTTCAGCATCACGTTCAGGGCACGAACGAAAGCGATAGTGGTAGAAATCTCTTTGCTCTGCTCTTCCAGCAGCGCGCCGAAGTCTTGCAGGCTCGGCAGCTCCAGCTTCTCGGTGAAGTTCGGCTGGCGGCTTGGCAGATAACCGTGCAGCTTCTGACGCTGAGCGTGCAGATAGGTATGCTCTTCAGAACCTTCCGGGAAGGTGATGTACGGCAGTTTTTCGATATCTGCATCAGACACCGGCACATTGAAACGGTCGCGGATGTGCCGCACGCCGTCCATGTTCATTTTCTTAACCTGGTGCGCGATGTTTTTGCCTTCAGCCGCGTCGCCCATGCCGTAACCTTTAATGGTATGAGCAAGGATTACAGTCGCTTTGCCTTTGGTTTCCTGCGCTTTCTTGAATGCGGCGTAGATTTTCTTCGGATCGTGACCGCCACGGTTCAGAGCCCAGATCTGCTCGTCAGTCCAGTCTGCAACCAGTGCTGCAGTTTCCGGATATTTACCGAAGAAGTGTTCACGAACATACGCACCATCTTTCGATTTGAAGGTCTGGTAGTCGCCGTCAACGGTTTCGTTCATCAGCTGGATCAGTTTACCGCTGGTATCTTTACGCAGCAGTTCATCCCAACGGCTACCCCACATCACTTTGATCACGTTCCAGCCAGCACCTTCGAAGATGCCTTCCAGTTCGTTGATGATCTTGCCGTTACCAGTTACCGGGCCGTCAAGACGCTGCAGGTTACAGTTGATAACGAAGACCAGGTTATCCAGTTTTTCACGGGTAGCGATGGTAATCGCACCTTTGGATTCCGGTTCGTCCATTTCACCGTCGCCGAGGAACGCGTAAACGGTCTGTTTAGAGGTATCTTTCAGGCCACGGTGTTCCAGATATTTCAGGAATTTAGCCTGGTAAATAGCACCAATCGGACCCAGACCCATAGATACGGTCGGGAACTGCCAGAATTCCGGCATCAATTTCGGGTGCGGATAGGAAGAGAGGCCATTGCCGTGAACTTCCTGACGGAAGTTATCGAGCTGCTCCTGAGTCAGACGACCTTCCAGGAAAGCACGAGCGTAAACGCCCGGGGAGATGTGACCCTGGAAGTAAACCAGGTCGCCGCCATCCTGCTCGTTGCGTGCACGGAAGAAGTGGTTAAAGCACACATCATAAATGGTTGCGGAAGACTGGAAGGATGCCATGTGGCCGCCCAGTTCCAGATCTTTTTTGGATGCACGCAGAACCGTCATGATGGCGTTCCAGCGGATAGCTGAACGAATACGGCGTTCCAGTTCCAGATTACCCGGATACTCCGGTTGTTCTTCAACGGGGATGGTGTTGATGTAGTTGCTGACGCCGGTGCCTGCGGCTACGTTGACTCCGCCTTTGCGGGCTTCAGCAAGCAGTTGGTCGATCAGATACTGAGCACGCTCAACACCTTCTTCACGGATGACCGATTCGATCGCCTGGAGCCAGTCGCGAGTTTCGATCGGATCCACGTCATTTGGGAAACGTTCTGACATGGGTTATTCCTTATCTATCTAATAACGTTGAGTTTTCTGGAACCTGTCCCATTGAACTCTCGCCGGAAAGCTCAATAAGACAGGTTCTACGTTTAGTTGCCGCGCTTTTATATGCGCTTGATTTACAACATCTTCTGGCTAATTTTCACCAGAAAAATCACTAATTCTTTCGTTGCTCCAGACGGCGCAGAGAACGCTCACGGCGACTCTCTTCACGGCTTCTGTCGAGCAAAATTTCTTCGATAAAGGCCAGATGGCGATGTGATGCTTCGCGCGCTTCTTCCGGCTTACCGGCCATAATCGCTTCGAATATGCGGGTGCGGTGACTACTCACCAGCGGCAGCATCTCGCGACGCGAATAGAGCAATTCGAAGTTCTGACGGACATTCTGAGCCAACATCGGCTCCATACACCTTAGCAGATGAAGCAAAACCACATTGTGGGCCGCTTCGGTGACGGCAATCTGATACTGGAGTACGGCGTTTGATTCCGCGTCCAGATCGCCAGACTGCTGCGCCAGCTCTATGGCGTGATGGAGTTCACGGATGCGTTCCTTGTCTTCATCGGTACTACGCAGCGCGGCGTAATAAGCGGCGATACCTTCCAGGGCGTGTCGTGTTTCGAGCAAGTCATACTGTGATTCAGGATGGTCGGAGAGCAGCTCCACCAGCGGATCGCTGAAACTTTGCCAGAGGCTGCTCTGGACAAAAGTGCCGCCACCCTGGCGACGAAGCAACAAGCCCTTCGCTTCGAGACGTTGAATCGCCTCACGCAAGGAGGGACGGGAGACGTCGAACTGTTTCGCCAGTTCGCGTTCCGGTGGGAGTTTTTCGCCCGGACGAAGTGTGCCTTCGAGGATCAAAAACTCCAGTTGCTGCTCAATCACATCGGAGAGTTTTGGTTGGCGGATTTTGCTGTAGGCCATGAGTTCCTGTCTTAAGCCACTTGCCGAAGTCAATTGGTCTTACCAATTTCATGTCTGTGACGCTAAAGTAACAAAGTATTCACCTCATGTCCATACAGGTTTTGATTGAAATCATGAAACTGTGCACATTTTAACAACTTGACACATATGACGTTTCAAAGTTGTAACTATGCACAAATGTAGACTTTACGTGAGCAATGGTTTTTTTAACGTTTATTAAACTATAAAAATCCGAATTGAACCGATTCACTTACCAATTTTTCGATTTTTAATGCCATTAAAATGAATTTATATTCATTTATTGCGGTGGGGGTGTTTCGGGGCTTCCCTTTACAAACGATTTCTTTTTAGGCAACTCATCTTCAACCTGGCATAAAGCGAGTGCATTCGCTGCCGCATACCATTATTCTTGATCTGACGGAAGTCCCTTTGTAACAATTCAAACGCCTTTGATGTAAACAAATTAATACAACAAACGGAATTGCAAACTTACACACGCATTACTGCGTAGATCAAAAAAACAATCACCGCACGAGGTTTCATGATGGAAGGTCAACAGCACGGCGAGCAGCTAAAGCGCGGCCTTAAAAACCGCCATATCCAGCTTATCGCGCTGGGTGGCGCGATAGGAACCGGGCTATTCCTGGGAAGCGCCTCCGTAATACAGTCCGCAGGGCCAGGGATTATCCTGGGTTACGCTATTGCCGGTTTTATCGCCTTTCTGATCATGCGTCAGTTAGGTGAAATGGTGGTCGAAGAACCGGTAGCAGGCTCCTTCAGCCACTTTGCTTATAAATACTGGGGCAGCTTTGCTGGTTTCGCCTCTGGCTGGAACTACTGGGTACTGTACGTTTTAGTTGCCATGGCAGAGCTTACTGCCGTCGGCAAATACATTCAGTTCTGGTATCCGGAAATCCCCACCTGGGCTTCGGCCGCCGTATTCTTTGTGGTGATCAACGCCATCAACCTGACCAACGTTAAAGTGTTTGGCGAGATGGAGTTCTGGTTTGCCATTATCAAAGTTATCGCGGTGGTGGCGATGATCATCTTCGGTGGCTGGCTGCTGTTTAGCGGCAACGGTGGCCCGCAGGCGAGCGTTAGCAACCTGTGGGATCAAGGTGGCTTCCTGCCGCACGGCTTCACCGGGCTGGTGATGATGATGGCGATTATTATGTTCTCGTTCGGCGGTCTGGAACTGGTGGGCATCACCGCAGCAGAAGCAGATAACCCGGAGCAAAGTATTCCCAAAGCGACTAATCAGGTTATCTACCGCATCCTGATTTTCTACATTGGTTCCTTAGCCGTTCTGCTCTCCCTGATGCCGTGGACGCGCGTTACCGCCGATACCAGTCCGTTTGTGCTGATCTTCCACGAGTTGGGCGATACTTTTGTAGCTAACGCCCTGAATATCGTGGTGTTGACGGCGGCGCTTTCGGTTTATAACAGTTGCGTCTACTGCAACAGCCGTATGCTTTTCGGTCTGGCACAACAAGGAAACGCACCGAAAATGCTCGCTTCCGTCGATAAACGCGGCGTACCGGTAAACACCATTCTGGTCTCTGCGTTGGTTACGGCATTGTGCGTACTGATTAACTACCTTGCCCCAGAGTCCGCATTCGGACTGTTAATGGCGCTGGTGGTTTCCGCTCTGGTAATCAACTGGGCGATGATTAGCCTGGCGCATATGAAATTCCGTCGCGCCAAACAAGCACAAGGCGTGGTAACTCGCTTCCCTGCCCTACTCTATCCACTTGGTAACTGGATCTGCCTGCTATTTATGGCGGCGGTACTGGTGATTATGCTGATGACGCCGGGAATGGCGATTTCGGTTTACCTGATCCCGGTATGGCTGCTCGTGTTAGGCATCGGCTATCTGTTTAAAGAGAAAACCGCAAAAGCCGTAAAAGCGCATTAATTTCTCTACGCCCTCACCCGCGCTGGGTGAGGGCTACAATCTTTTACACCAACGCTCCGTAAATCGTCAGTAGCGCAATCACCACCACAACCACGAACGAAGTTTTCTTCGCCATTGAAACCGCTGCTTTCGGCGTCCCCACCTTATCAACATGCGGTTCACGCGCCAGAGAGAACTGCGCCAGACGCGTTAACACCTGATATTGCGAAGTATGGAAATCACCCAGCGAAGCAAACCAGGCAGGTAATGCTTTCTCACCGTGACCGATCAAGGCATATACCACACCCGCAAGACGAACCGGCACCCAATCCAGCACATGAAGCACGGCATCAATGCCGGACTGTAAACGATGATGCGGCGTCTGGTAACGCGCCAGCCAGTATTGCCATGCACGCAAAAACGCATACCCCATCAGCGTAACTGGCCCCCAGGTTCCCCCTACAATCAACCAGAACAGAGGCGCCAGGTAAAAACGGAAATTGATCCACAGCAGTGCATTTTGCAGCTCACGCAAGAACTCACGTTCATCACAACCTGCAGGAACACCGTGAATCATGGTTAATTCGCCAGCCATCGTGGAACGGGCATGGTTATCGTTACGTGAAGCGGCTGTCAGATATGCATGATAATGGAGACGCACTTTACCCGCGCCAATACACAGTAAACCAAGCAACAGCCATACCAGCAGCGTAGGGACGTTGAACAATAACCCATGCAACGCGCGCAACAGCAAAAAAGTCACCCCCATCGCAATAATGGTCATACCTAACGTGCGCCCCAGCGAAAAATGTTTCACCCCCCGAAAGAACGCTTCAAGACGGTGATCAAGCTGCCAGTGCTCGCCCAACTTAAACAGGCGCTCAAAAATTAGCACCAGTAAGGTTGTAAATAGCGTCATGTTGTCTCCTTGCTAACCAGCGCACGAAACCGTGCCCAATCAAATGCAGGACCGGGATCGGTTTTCCGCTCCGGCGCAATATCGCAATGCCCCGTCATGTTTTTAGCGATATCTGGATAGCGATCAATCAGCGCCCGCGTAACCGCCGCAAGCTGTTGATACTGCGCATCGGTGTACGCCAGCGTGTCAGTACCTTCCAGCTCAATCCCAATAGAAAAATCATTACAGCGTTCGCGACCTTGATACTGAGAGACTCCCGCGTGCCAGGCGCGTTTATCGAAAGGAACATACTGGACAATTTCACCATCACGGCGAATCAAACAATGAGCGGAAACGCGCAAATGGGCGATCTCAGCAAAGAAAGGATGTGCCTGCGGATCAATAGTTCCGGTGAATAATGCGTCGATCCACGGACCGCCAAACTCGCCTGGCGGCAGGCTAATATTGTGCACCACCAGCAGGGTGGGTGTTTCGTCATCCGGGCGACAATCGTAATGTGGTGAGGGAACGCGGCGCGCGCCGACCAGCCACCCCTGTTCTAACAACATGCAGGATCTCCTTATATGTGGTGCTAATACCCGGTTCAGAGTAGCATGTTTCTACCTTATGATTCGTTAGCTATCTGGAGTTTTAACATGCCGCCTCGCCGCTATAACCCTGACACCCGACGTGACGAGCTGCTGGAACGCATTAATCTCGATATCCCCGGCGCGGTGGCTCAGGCGCTGCGGGAAGATTTAGGCGGAACAGTCGATGCCAACAATGACATTACGGCAAAACTTTTACCGGAAAATTCTCGCTCTCATGCCACGGTGATCACCCGCGAGAATGGCGTATTTTGCGGCAAACGCTGGGTTGAAGAGGTGTTTATTCAGCTGGCAGGCGACGATGTCACCATCATCTGGCATGTCGATGACGGCGATGTCATCAACGCCAATCAACCCTTGTTCGAACTTGAAGGCCCATCCCGCGTGCTGTTAACGGGCGAACGCACTGCGCTCAATTTTGTGCAAACTCTTTCAGGGGTTGCCAGTAAGGTACGCCACTATGTCGAATTACTGGAAGGCACCAACACGCAGTTGTTGGATACGCGCAAAACCTTACCCGGCCTGCGTTCAGCTCTGAAATACGCGGTACTTTGCGGCGGCGGAGCGAATCACCGTCTGGGGCTTTCTGATGCCTTCCTTATCAAAGAAAACCATATTATTGCCTCCGGCTCAGTGCGTCAGGCGGTCGAAAAAGCGTCCTGGTTGCACCCGGATGCGCCAGTAGAAGTCGAAGTAGAAAATCTGGAAGAACTTGATGAAGCCCTGAAAGCAGGTGCCGATATCATCATGCTGGATAACTTCGAAACAGAACAGATGCGCGAAGCCGTCAATCGCACCAACGGCAAGGCGCTACTGGAAGTGTCTGGCAACGTCACCGACAAAACTCTGCGCGAATTTGCCGAAACGGGCGTGGACTTTATCTCCGTCGGTGCGCTAACTAAACACGTACAGGCACTCGACCTTTCAATGCGTTTTCGCTAATTGCTGACAGATTTATCCGCTCCGTAGCGGGCGGATAATCTTCCCTTCCCCCATCTTTCTTCGTAACGCCTCGCAAATTTCTTGTCTTTCACTGCAACGTAATAAAAAACCCCGGAAGCTGCTTTCCCGTTTTGTTTTTTGCCCCTCGCCTGTGCCGATGGCGTTTGCCAAAGTAGCGCCAACGAAATCAAGGAGCAAAACAGATGGACAAGCAACGCGGTTTTACACTTATCGAACTGATGGTGGTTATTGGCATCATTGCCATTTTAAGCGCCATCGGCATTCCCGCTTATCAAAACTACCTGCGCAAAGCCGCACTCACCGACATGCTACAAACCTTTGTGCCTTACCGTACCGCCGTAGAGTTGTGCGCGCTGGAACATGGTGGAATAGATACCTGCGACGGTGGCAGTAATGGCATTCCCTCGCCTACCACCACCCGCTATGTTTCAGCCATGAGTGTGGCAAAGGGCGTGGTGTCGCTGACCGGGCAAGAAAGTCTCAATGGGCTAAGCGTCGTCATGACACCGGGTTGGAATAACGCAAACGGCGTCACCGGCTGGACGCGCAACTGCAATATTCAAAGTGACAGCGCGTTGCAGCAAGCCTGCGAAGATGTCTTCCGCTTTGATGACGCTAACTAAGGAGCGGCCATGAATATTTCACAGCTCACCGCCCTGTGTCTGCGTTATCAGGGAGTCTTGCTGGATGCCAGCGAAGAGGTGGTTCATGTGGCGGTGGTCGATGCGCCTTCGCATGAATTCCTCGACGCCTTACATTTTGCCACCACTAAACGCATTGAGATCACCTGCTGGACGCGCCAGCAGATGGAAGGTCACGCCAGTCGCGTACAACAAACGTTGCCCTTAGCCGTTCAGGAGAAGCATCAGCCCAGAGCAGAGTTGCTGGCCCAAACGTTACAATCTGCGCTGGAACAACGCGCGTCTGATATTCATATCGAACCAGCAGACAATGGATACCGTATCCGCCTGCGTATCGACGGTGTACTGCATCCTTTGCCGGACATTCCGCTGGATATCGGAGTGGCATTAACCGCCAGATTAAAAGTGCTGGGAAGCCTGGATATTGCGGAACATCGCCTGCCGCAGGACGGGCAATTCACTGTCGAACTGGCAGGGAACACCGTCTCATTTCGTATTGCGACCTTGCCATGTCGGGGCGGTGAAAAGGTGGTATTACGGTTGTTACAGCAGGTGAACCAGGCGCTGGATGTCAACACGCTGGGAATGCAGCCGTTACAACTGGCGGACTTTGCTCATGCCCTACAGCAACCACAGGGACTGGTGCTGGTAACTGGCCCTACCGGAAGCGGCAAAACGGTCACGCTTTATAGTGCCCTGCAAACGCTGAATACCGCTGACATTAATATTTGTAGCGTCGAAGATCCGGTTGAGATCCCCATCGCCGGGCTAAACCAGACGCAAATACATCCGCGTGCCGGGCTCACCTTTCAGGGCGTTTTGCGTGCGTTATTGCGCCAGGATCCTGACGTCATCATGATCGGAGAGATCCGCGATGGCGAAACGGCAGAAATCGCTATTAAAGCCGCGCAAACGGGTCATCTGGTATTGTCCACGCTACACACTAATTCCACCTGCGAAACGCTGGTGCGTTTACAGCAAATGGGGGTCGCCCGCTGGATGCTCTCGTCGGCGCTCACGCTGGTAATAGCCCAGCGTCTGGTACGCAAACTTTGCCCACATTGTCGCCGGCAGCAAGGGGAGCCTATCCATATTCCCGACAATGTATGGCTATCGCCGCTGCCCCGCTGGCAAGCACCCGGTTGTGAACATTGCTACCTCGGTTTTTATGGTCGCACGGCCTTGTTTGAAGTTTTGCCCATAACACCGATTATACGTCAGCTTATTGCCGCTAATACCGACGTTGAATCGCTGGAAACGCACGCCCGACAGGCGGGAATGCGCACGCTTTTTGAAAACGGCTGCCTGGCCGTGGAGCAAGGCTTAACCACCTTTGAAGAGTTAATCCGCGTATTGGGGATGCCGCATGGCGAGTAAGCAACTCTGGCGCTGGCATGGCATAACCGGCGACGGCAATACGCAAGATGGGATGCTATGGGCAGAGAGCCGTGCTTTGCTGCTTATTGCACTACAGCAACAGATGGTTACCCCACTTAACCTGAAGCGAATCGCCATCAATTCTGCGCAGTGGCGAGGAGATAAAAGCGCGGAAGTCATTCATCAACTGGCGACGCTACTCAAAGCCGGGTTGACGCTTTCTGAAGGGCTGGCTCTGCTGGCGGAACAGCATCCCAGTAAGCAATGGCAAGCATTGCTGCAATCGCTGGCGCACGATCTCGAACAGGGCATTGCTTTTTCCTATGCCTTATTACCCTGGTCAGAGGTATTTCCGCCGCTCTATCAGGCGATGATCCGCACGGGTGAACTGACCGGTAAGCTGGATGAATGCTGTTTTGAACTGGCTCGTCAGCAAAAAGCCCAGCGACAGCTGGCCGACAAAGTGAAATCAGCATTGCGCTATCCCATCATCATTTTAGCGATGGCAATCATGGTGGTTGTGGCAATGCTGCATTTTGTTCTGCCGGAGTTTGCCGCTATCTATAGGACCTTTAATACCCCGTTACCGGCGCTAACGCAGGGGATCATGACGCTGGCAGATTTTAGTGGTGAATGGGGCTGGCTGCTGGTGTTGTTCGGCTTTCTGCTGGCAATAGCTAATAAGTTGCTGATACGCCGCCCGACCTGGCTTATCGTGCGACAGAAATTGCTGTTACGCATCCCAATTATGGGTTCCCTGATGCGGGGACAAAAACTCACGCAGATTTTTACGATTCTGGCGCTGACACAAAGTGCAGGGATTACTTTTTTACAAGGGATTGAGAGCGTCAGAGAAACAATGCGCTGCCCGTACTGGGCGCAACTTCTGACACAAATCCAGCACGATATCAGTAACGGTCAGCCTATCTGGCTGGCGCTAAAAAATGCCGGTGAGTTTAGCCCACTCTGTTTGCAATTAGTGAGAACAGGAGAGGCATCCGGCTCGCTGGATCTCATGTTAGATAACCTCGCTCACCATCATCGGGATAACACGCTGGCGCTGGCAGATAATCTTGCAGCCTTACTGGAACCGGCGTTGCTGGTTATTACAGGAGGAATTATCGGTACACTGGTGGTGGCAATGTATCTGCCAATTTTCCATTTAGGCGATGCGATGAGTGGGATGGGATAACGCTGGCGTGGTGATCCACGCCAGCATTGGGAGATTACAGGTTATTGAAGATGCGGTTTTCTTGTTCCTGCACACGGATAAACGTGGTGCGCTTGGTCAGCTCTTTCAGGCGTGAAGCCCCAACGTATGTACAAGCTGAACGCAGACCGCCTAAAATATCACGCGCGGTATTTTCAACCGGGCCACGCAGCGGCAGCTTAACGGTTTTACCTTCTGCAGCGCGATATTCCGCAACGCCGCCAACGTGGCGTTTCATCGCAGACTCGGAGCTCATGCCGTAGAACAGCATAAATTTCTCGCCGTTCTCTTCAACAATGCGACCACCGCTCTCTTCGTGGCCTGCCAGCATACCACCGAGCATCACGAAATCAGCACCGCCGCCAAAGGCTTTCGCGACATCGCCCGGTGTGGTGCAGCCACCATCGCTGACGATCATCCCGCCCAGACCGTGCGCGGCATCGGCACATTCGATTACCGCAGAAAGTTGCGGATAACCGACGCCTGTTTTGACGCGAGTTGTACAGACAGAACCTGGGCCAATACCAACTTTAACGATATCAGCACCGGAGAGGATAAGCTCCTCACACATTTCACCAGTCACTACGTTGCCAGCACAAATGGTTTTGGTCGGCCACGCTTCACGCGCTTTCGCAACGAACTGCACGAAGTGTTCGGAATAACCATTTGCCACATCAATACAAACGAAGTTTAATGCCGGGTTCAGGTCGAGAATTTGTTTGGTTTTTTCGAAATCCGCATCAGACGTGCCGGTAGAAACCATCACATGTTTCAGCACATCAGCGGAAGAATTGTTGATAAACGCTTGCCACTCTTCGACAGAATAGTGTTTATGCACAGCAGTCAGAATATCAAAAGAAGCCAGCGCAGAGGCCATGGAAAAAGTGCCTACGGTGTCCATATTCGCGGCGATAATCGGCACGCCGGACCAGCTCTGACCTGAATGTTTGAAGGTGAATTGACGTTCCAGTTCAACATCGGAACGACTTTTAAGAGTAGAACGTTTAGGACGGATGAGGACGTCTTTAAAACCTAACTTCAGATCTTCTTCAATACGCATGTGCGGATTCCTGGGGTTAATGGCTATAAGGATAAGAGCGCAACTCCAGTGACGCTATCATACGCACTAATCGATGTGGCGCAAGACTGCGAAATTGTCTTTTTTTACGCTACAATCCCATAAATTTACCTGGTAAATAATGAGCGAATGTTCCATCAATTTCGCTTTTGTACGCTCATTTTTAACATTTTGATAATCATGATGAATTCCCGGGAATATAAATTATGAGGTATATAGTTGCCTTAACGGGAGGCATTGGCAGTGGCAAGAGTACCGTTGCAAATGCGTTTGCAGACCTCGGAATTAACGTCATTGATGCCGATATTATTGCGCGTCAGGTGGTTGAACCAGGTGCACCTGCGCTACGTGCCATTGCTGAACACTTTGGCGCTGACATGATTGCTGCTGATGGGTCATTGCAGCGCAGGGTCTTGCGCGAGCGGATCTTCGCTAACCCGGAAGAGAAAAACTGGCTTAACGCCCTGCTGCATCCGCTGATTCAGCAGGAGACGCAACGTCAGATCCAGCAGGCAACTTCTCCCTATATACTGTGGGTTGTGCCATTGCTGGTAGAAAACTCACTGTATAAAAAAGCGAATCGTGTGCTGGTGGTGGATGTCAGCCCAGAAACGCAACTTAAGCGCACCATGCAGCGCGATGATGTTACTCGCGAGCATGTCGAACAAATTCTTGCTGCCCAGGCAACGCGCGAAGCCCGTCTTGCCGTGGCAGATGACGTCATTGATAATAACGGCGCACCGGATGCTATTGCATCGGATGTTGCCCGCCTGCACGCACACTATTTGCAGCTTGCGTCGCAGTTTGTCTCACAGGAAAAACCGTAATGCAGACCCAGGTCCTTTTTGAACATCCACTAAATGAAAAAATGCGTACATGGCTGCGCATTGAGTTTTTAATTCAACAACTCACCGTAAATTTACCCATCGTTGACTACGCTGGCGCCCTGCATTTCTTCCGTAATGTCAGCGAATTGCTGGATGTTTTCGAGCGCGGAGAAGTGCGCACTGAGCTGTTGAAAGAGCTTGACCGCCAGCAACGTAAACTCCAGACCTGGATTGGCGTGCCAGGCGTTGATCAGAGCCGTATTGAAGCATTAATTCAGCAGTTAAAAACAGCGGGTAGCGTGTTGATTTCCGCGCCGCGTATCGGGCAATTTCTACGTGAAGACAGGCTGATTGCCTTAGTGCGTCAGCGTCTGAGCATCCCTGGCGGCTGTTGTAGCTTTGATTTGCCCACTTTGCATATCTGGCTGCATTTACCCCAGTCACAACGCGACAGCCAGGTAGAAACCTGGATTGCCAGCCTGAACCCGCTCACCCAAGCACTTACCATGGTGCTTGATTTAATTCGCCAGTCTGCCCCCTTCCGCAAACAAACCAGCCTGAATGGTTTTTATCAGGATAATGGTGACGATGCCGATTTGCTGCGCCTGAATCTGGCGCTCGATTCACAGCTTTATCCGCAAATTTCCGGTCATAAAAGCCGTTTTGCGATTCGTTTTATGCCGCTGGACAGTGAAAATGGACAAGTACCGGAACGTCTGGATTTCGAACTGGCCTGTTGCTAAGGAGTAAAAATGTCAGAAACTATTACGGTGAATTGCCCTACCTGCGGGAAAACGGTGGTTTGGGGTGAAGTCAGCCCGTTTCGGCCATTTTGTTGCAAACGTTGTCAACTGATCGACCTCGGAGAATGGGCTGCTGAAGAAAAACGAATCCCCAGCAGCGGTGATCTTTCTGAGAGTGATGACTGGAGCGAAGAGCCAAAGCAGTGACATTTTGTCTGATGCCGCACGTAGGCCTGATTAGACGCGGTCAGCGTCGCATCAGGCATCTTGCGCAAATGTCGGATGCGGCGTAAACGCCTTGTCCGACCTACAGACGCTTAAGCTTCGCAATTACCGGTTCATTGGCTGGCGGAAAATCATCGGCATTCAGACCGACCAGCGACATCCACTTACCGGGTTGCCCTTCTTTACCCCACGGCTCCCCTTCCCAGCTTTCGACCAGCCAGAACCACAGAGTTATATGCCTGTCCGGGAATTCATATTCCAGCTTTTCAAATAGATAAAAATGTTGCGGGGTAATCCCGACTTCTTCCTGAAGTTCACGCACCACCGCTCGTTCCGGTGTTTCGCCCATTTCAATTTTACCGCCTGGAAACTCCAGTTTATTCGCCATGTGCGCATCTGCGGCACGACGAGTAATAAAAATTTCATTGTTCTCGTTGCGAATAATACCCACCGCAATTTGCAGTTTTTTCATTGTCTTAAACCTATAAAAAAGGCGCAGAATCCTGCGCCTTTTATTTCAACAGTTAGCTTTTATTGCAGGCGACCATGGCACTGCTTGTATTTTTTACCAGAACCGCACGGGCAAGGATCGTTACGTCCTACTTTGCGCTCACCGGTTTGCGCCGCCAGTGCCGCTGCGGCTGCAGAGTCGTCATCCTGATGGCTAAGCTGCTGCATTTGCGCTAAACGCTCGGCTTCCATACGACGCTGTTGTTCCAGCTCCTCAACCTCTTCAGGCATACGTACCTGGACTTTGCTCAGCGTGCTGATAACTTCATATTTCAACGACTCCAGCATCGCTGCAAACATGGAGAACGATTCACGTTTGTATTCCTGCTTCGGATCTTTCTGTGCATAGCCACGCAGGTGGATACCCTGACGCAGATAGTCCATCGCTGCCAGGTGCTCTTTCCACAGGGAGTCAAGCGTTTGCAGCATGACGCCTTTCTCGAAGTGACGCATCATCTCAGCACCAACCACTTCTTCTTTACGCTGATACACTTCGATAGACTGCGCCAGAATACGCTCACGCAGCGTCTCTTCATGCAGTTCAGGCTCTTTGTCCAGCCACTCGGCAATCGGCAAATCGAGGTCGAAATCGTTTTTCAGACGTTCCTGCAGACCCGGAATATCCCACATTTCTTCCAGTGACTGTGGCGGAATGTAGGCATCGATGGTCGCTTTGAACACATCTTCACGAATGCTGTTGATGGTTTCGCTCACATCGCTAACATCCAGCAGTTCGTTACGCTGGGAGTAAATGGCGCGACGCTGGTCGTTAGCCACGTCATCATATTCCAGCAGTTGCTTACGAATATCGAAGTTACGGCTTTCAACTTTACGCTGGGCGTTGGCAATCGCTTTGGTCACCCACGGGTGCTCAATGGCTTCGCCTGGTTTCATACCCAGTTTACGCATCATGCCGGATACTCGGTCGGAAGCAAAAATACGCATCAGCGCATCTTCCATCGACAGGTAGAAACGGGAAGAACCAGCATCCCCCTGACGACCAGAACGACCGCGCAACTGATTATCGATACGACGAGATTCGTGACGTTCGGTGCCGATGATATGCAGGCCACCTGCTGCCAGTACCGCATCGTGACGTACCTGCCAGTCGGCTTTAATTTTTTCAATTTGCTCTGCGGTCGGATTTTCCAGCGCGGCAACTTCTGCCTGCCAGCTACCACCAAGCACAATGTCAGTACCACGACCCGCCATGTTGGTCGCGATGGTCACCGCTGCCGGATAACCTGCCTGAGCAACAATCGCCGCTTCGTTGGCGTGGAATTTGGCGTTGAGGACGTTGTGTTTGATACCGGCTTTGGTCAGCTCATTTGACACCAGCTCCGATTTTTCGATGGAGATAGTACCCACCAGCACCGGCTGACCTTTCGCAGTACGTTCTTTGATATCTTCAATGATCGCCTGAATTTTTTCTGCTTCGGTCATGTAGACCAGGTCTGGCAAATCTTTACGAATCATCGGACGGTTGGTCGGAACGACGACGGTATCCAGCTTGTAAATTGAGCTGAATTCGAATGCTTCGGTATCAGCAGTACCGGTCATCCCCGCCAGTTTTTCATACAAACGGAAGTAGTTCTGGAAGGTGATAGAAGCCAGCGTCTGGTTTTCGTTCTGGATCTGCACACCTTCTTTAGCTTCAACAGCCTGGTGCAGACCATCGGACCAGCGACGCCCCTGCATGGTACGACCGGTGTGTTCGTCAACGATGATAACTTCGCCATCTTTAACGATGTAATCGACGTCGCGAGTAAACAGCGCATGAGCGCGCAGCGCCGCCGTTACGTGATGCATCAGCATGATGTTGGCCGGAGAGTACAGCGACTCCCCTTCATCCATGATGCCTTCTTTCACCAGCAGTTCTTCAATCAGCACCAGACCACGTTCGGTCAGGTTCACCTGGCGAGATTTTTCATCAACCGAGAAGTGGCCTTCACCCTGGAAGGTTTCGGAGTCTTCTTTTTCCTGACGGATCAGGTGCGGAATGATTTTATTCACACGTTTATACATTTCCGAGCTGTCTTCAGCCGGGCCGGAAATAATTAGCGGTGTACGCGCTTCATCGATCAGGATGGAGTCCACTTCGTCCACCAGCGCATAGTGCAGTTTACGCTGTACACGTTCTTCAGGGCTGAACGCCATGTTGTCGCGCAGGTAGTCAAAGCCGTATTCATTGTTCGTACCGTAAGTGATGTCAGCCGCGTAAGCCTCACGCTTTGCCGGCGCAGGCATTCCCGGCAGGTTGACGCCGACGGTCAGGCCGAGAAATTCAAACAGCGGACGGTTGTTTTCGGCGTCACGTTGCGCCAGGTAGTCGTTGACGGTAACAACGTGCACACCTTTACCGGTTAATGCGTTCAGGTAAGCAGGCAGCGTTGCGGTCAGAGTTTTACCTTCACCAGTACGCATTTCCGCGATGCAACGTTCATTAAGAACCATACCGCCGAGCAACTGTACATCGAAGTGACGCATACCAAAGACGCGCTTACTTGCTTCACGCACGACGGCGAAGGCTTCCGGGATCAGATTTTCCAGCACTTCGCCTTTTTCCAGGCGCGCGCGGAACTCTGCGGTTTTCCCTTTCAGTTCTTCGTCGGAGAGTTTTTCCATCTCCGGTTCCATGGCATTGATGATGTTCACCACTTTGCGCATCCGGCGCAGGGTACGATCGTTACGACTACCGAAAACTTTAGTTAATAATTTGATTAGCATAATAAAATCTCAAACGCCCCGCGTTGCGGAGTTAATAAAATGAAATAAAGGTTTATTGTTGTTAGCTGAGGCGTTGAGGGCCAGCACGGATGCCTTGCGCCAGGCTTATCCAGACGGGCGTGCTGAATGTTGCTTGTGGGGTAAAATGCGCATAATCAATGCGATAATCATTTTCAGACGGCGTGCCTTCCTGGGTCAGCAGCGCGCTGAGCGTATCCAGTAAAGCAAGATGTTGCGCCTGAAGAGGCAAAGATTCTTCGGCAACGGGCAGCGTTTGCGGTGCCATTGCGAAGGAAAGATGACGGATTACCGTGCGAATTGCGTGCTGATGCCAGTAATCAACAGAATAGTTTGAGTTCGGGCGGCGCGTGTTCGCTTCCAGCAAGGCCAACTGACCAAAGTTAACTTTGGCGGAAGGCTCGTGGTTGCGGGTTGTCGCTTTTGCGGGCGCATTTGGTTCGGCGGCGTTGCTGAGCGCAGGCAGACCTAAACTCGCCGCGACCATCCCTAACAAGAGATGCGGCCAGAAGTAGCGTTTACCAAACTGTCGCCAGCGCGTCAGTATTCCACTCACGTTATTGCCATCCCGATCGTATTCAAACGTTTTTAGCGCACAAATCTTACCATTAAAGCCTGAAGTCCACAGCAGGAATGAAGATAAGTTGTGCGTAAAAGTGCTTAAGAAAACAGCGTTCGCACCGTTTCTTACGGCTCTGATAAAAGCTCAAAAAAAACGACTGGTTCACCTGGCCGGAGAGAGTGCCAGATTTGCCAGTCGAATTTTATACGACAGTATAAATGTCGTTATGCCAGTACGGCTGAAGGCGCTTTGAAGGCCAACGGCAGTTCTGCGTCGTCCTGGAAGGTCACATATTCCCAGGCTTCCTGTTTTGCCAGGACAGCCTGCAACAATTTATTATTCAGTGCATGACCGGATTTATAAGCGGTGAATGCACCAATAATGTTGTGACCACACATGAACAAGTCACCGATCGCGTCGAGCATTTTGTGACGAACAAATTCGTCTTCAAAACGCAGACCGTCTTCGTTCAGTACGCGATAATCGTCAACAACGATGGCACAATCGAAACTGCCGCCCAGGCACAAACCACGGGACTGCAGGTATTCGATATCACGCATGAAACCGAACGTACGCGCACGGCTGATCTGGCGCATAAACGCATCAGCAGAGAAGTTCATCGCATAACGTTGATTGCTGGAATCGATAGCCGGATGGTTGAAATCGATGGTGAAATCCAGCGAAAAACCATTGTATGGCTTAAATTCAGCCCACTTATCGCCATCTTCGACACGAACAGTCTCTTTGATGCGAACAAATTTCTTGGCGCAGTTCAGCTCGTCGATACCCGCATCAAGCAGCAGGTAAACAAACGGAGCGGCACTACCGTCCATGATCGGGATTTCCGGTGCGTTAACTTCGATAACAATGTTATCGATGCCTAAGCCCGCGAGCGCAGCATTCAGGTGCTCAACGGTTGAAATCCGTACATCATGCTCGTTGACCAGACACGTACAGAGCATGGTATCACGCACAGATTTGGCATCGGCCGGAAAATCTACCGGTGGATTCAAGTCGGTGCGACGATAGATGACCCCGGTGTTGGCCGGCGCAGGGCGTAACGTCAGAGTGACTTTCTTGCCGGTATGTAAACCGACACCCGTCGCCTGAACGATACGTTTAAGTGTCCTTTGTTTGATCATCGTATTATCTCGCCAAATTACCTATCCAACCGAAGTGTACTATACATTCGGCAGGCCAGTTTAGCACAAAGAGCCTGGTAACCCAAATTCCAGCTTAATCTTAGTCAGCTTGCTTACGCAGGAAAGCAGGGATATCCAGATAATCCGGCTCTTTCGCAGTTTGCGGCGTATTGTCGTTCACCACTTTAGCTACCGGTTTCTGCTCTTGCGTCAGCGGTGCCATACCGTGCTGCTGGTAACGATCCATCACCGGCTGCTGAACTTGTTTATTGGTCACCAGAGTGATTTCAGGACGTTTGTCCATGCCGATACCTGTTGCAACCACGGTTACACGCAGTTCGTCGTTCATATCCGGGTCAAGAGAAGTACCGATAACCACAGTCGCGTTATCCGAAGCAAATGCACGGATGGTGTTACCTACGGTTTCGAACTCATCCAGACGCAAGTCGAAGCCCGCCGTGATGTTAACCAGCACGCCGCGCGCACCAGACAGGTCGATGTCTTCCAGCAATGGAGAAGAGATAGCCATTTCAGCCGCTTCTTCCGCACGATCTTCACCGCTCGCCACGCCAGAACCCATCATTGCGTAGCCCATTTCAGACATCACGGTACGTACGTCTGCAAAGTCCACGTTCATCAGACCCGGACGAGTAATCAGTTCGGCGATACCCTGAACTGCGCCTTTCAGCACATCGTTCGCGGCGCCAAACGCATCAAGCAGGGAGATACCGCGACCCAGCACTTTCAGCAGTTTGTCGTTCGGGATGGTGATCAATGAGTCCACATGCTTGGACAATTCAGTGATCCCCTGCTCCGCGAAGGCCATACGCTTCTTGCCTTCAAAGTTGAAAGGCTTAGTCACGACAGCAACGGTCAGGATACCCAAATCTTTTGCCACTTCAGCAACGACCGGCGCAGCACCTGTACCAGTACCACCCCCCATACCTGCTGCAATAAATACCATGTCTGCACCTTCCAGCGCCGCACGTAGTGCATCGCGATCCTCATCAGCCGCATTACGGCCAACTTCTGGATTAGCGCCAGCGCCCAGTCCTTTGGTGATACCACTACCGATCTGAATCGTCTGCCCAACCGCCGTTTTACGCAGCGCCTGTGCATCGGTATTTACCGCGAAAAATTCAACACCTTCAATGCGCTCACGCACCATGTGCTCAACAGCATTACCGCCGCCGCCGCCGACGCCGATGACTTTAATCACCGCGTCGTTGGTAAGTTCCATTGGTTCAAACATAGTTTCTCTCCGATATGTGCCTGTCGCCTGAGGCCGTAATCACCGTCGACCTCATAAAAATTAAAACTCTTTTCGCAGCCAACTATTGAGTCGCTTGATCCACGAGCCAACTGATGCTGTAACACGTTTTTCTACTTCCGCTTCACCGTTAAGATGTGACTCTTTCCCGTAGTGAAGCAATCCCACAGCCGTCGAGTAATACGGCTCCTGAGCATAATCAGTTAAACCGGTGATATTCAGCGGCGCGCCAATACGCACCTGCGTATGAAACACGCGCTGAGCGCAGGCGGCAAGTCCTTCGATCTGCGCCGCGCCACCGGTTAATACAATGCCCGCCGCCAGGTGATGTTTCACGCCTTGTTGGCGAAGCTTTTCCTGCAGCTGCAATATCTCTTCGTTGACCAGGTTGAGCAACTCGGTATACCGTGGCTCAATCACCTCCGCCAGCGTCTGACGTTGCAGACTACGCGGTGGTCGCCCACCTACGCTCGGCACTTCCACGCTCTCATCTTTACCGACGATGGAACCCAACGCGCAGCCATGGCGAACTTTAATCGCTTCGGCGTCGCTTGGCGGCGTGCCAAAGGCATAGGCGATATCACTGGTCACCACATTGCCAGCATAAGGAATTACCTTGGTGTGGCGCAATGCCCCACCGGTATAAACGGCGATATCCATTGTACCACCACCGATATCGACGACGCAGACTCCCAGTTCACGTTCGTCTTCCGTCAATACCGAATAACTTGATGCCAGTCCGGCAAATATCAGTTGGTCAACTTTCAGCCCACAACGTTCAACCGCTTTGACGATGTTTTTCGCCATATCGTTGTGACATGTGATCAGGTGCACTTTTGCCTGCATTCGCACGCCCGAAAGTCCTACCGGATTTTTGATCCCTTCCTGATAGTCAATCGCATATTCTTGCGGGATCACATGCAGCACACGATGTTCATCGCGCACACGCACCGATTTCGCGGTATGGACGACGTTTTCCACATCTTCTTGCGTCACTTCTTCTTCAGAAATGGGCACCATACCAATTTCATTCTGGCAGCTGATGTGCTTACCAGAAAGCGCCAGATATACCGAAGAGATCTGGCAATCTGCCATTAATTCTGCCTGGTCAATGGCGCGTTGTACGCATTTGACCACAGATTCGAGGTCGTTAACCCCGCCTTTATCCATACCACGTGACGGGCAGCTGCCCACACCAATGATATTGACCATACCGTCGGGCAGAACTTCCCCTACTAAAGCGGCAACCTTCGCGGTGCCGATCTCCAGTCCTACTACCAGTTTTCTGTCCGTCGCCTTGATCATTGTTGTTCTGCCTGTGCCTGATTTTGTTGCTGAGTAGATTCCTCCGGCGGCAAGGGCGCCCAGCCTACTGCCGCTCCAGAGTCATAACGCAAATCAACGTAGCTAATCCGTTTGCCATCGGTTTGCGCCTGCTGCTGTAAAACCGGATAAAGTTCTACAAAGCGAGCCAAACGTTTCATCGTATCGCCCCGGCCAAGGTTGAGCTTAATATCGTTATTCAGCGTCAACTGCCAGGAACGCCGCGCGGTCATCGCCGCTTCCTTCAGAGTAAATCTGTCCTTTGCCAGCATCTGCCCCATTTCGCGATAGCCCTGCAACACTTCATTGGCGCTGCCTTCCGGGCCATACAGCATTGGAAGCACCTGCTTGCTGGTGCGATCTGGCGGCACGCTGAAGGTGTTTCCTTCCGCGTCTACCATGTGTTGATCATTCCACCGCGCAATCGGCACATATTCAACCAGATGAATCTTCAATTCATCAGGCCACTGCTTTCTGACGCTCACCTGCTTAATCCACGGCAGGCGTTGTTCAATTTGCGTCTGGATGATGTTGACATCCTGAGTCATAAAAGTACCCGGCTCACCCAATGCCAGGATCGACTGCCGGATATCGTCATTACGCGTGTAATGGCGTTCACCGGTCAACACCAGCTTTGAGAGCGGCAGGCGTTGCGCATCTTCCATCCAGCCCAACACGACCCAGCCGCTCACCAACACAGTCGTTAAAACCGTCAGCAGGAAAAGTATCCCCGCCAGACGCGTTCCATTATTGCGGTGAGAAGAAATTTCTTCTTCACTGTTTCGCGTGTTCAGAGCAGCCTGCGACATATTAGTCCGCCAGTTCCAGAATTCGTACTACCAACTGCGAGAAGCTTAAGCCTGCCTGACGTGCCGCCATCGGCACCAGACTGTGGCTGGTCATACCCGGAGAGGTATTGGCTTCCAGCAGATAAAACTGTCCATCGCTGTCCAGCATGACATCAATACGCCCCCATCCTTTGCAACCTAACGTCGTCCATGCTTTCAGCACTAATGCCTGCAAATTGGCCTCTTGTGCCGCGTCTAAACCTGCGGGGCAGAAATACTGTGTCTCATCAGAGAGATACTTCGCCTCATAATCATAGAAGGTTCCGGCGGGTTGAATACGTATTGACGGTAAAATTTCTTCACCGAGTATCGCAACAGTGAACTCCGGCCCACTTAGCCATTTTTCAATCAATACTTCTTCATCGTGCTGAAATGCCAATCTTAATGCATCTTGTAGAGCATTTTCTGCTACTACTTTTGACATTCCCACGCTGGAACCTTCGCGGCTCGGCTTAACGATTAATGGTAAACCCAGAGCAGAAATTTCGGCTAACTGCTTATCGCTAATGCCTTTTTCAAACTCTGCGCGGGTTAACGCTACCCACGGCGCTACGGGTAAACCAGCACCTTGCCACAGCAGTTTGCTGCGTAGTTTATCCATTGAAAGCGCAGATGCCATCACTCCGCTGCCGGTATAAGGCAGTCCCATCAGCTCAAGCATCCCCTGCAATGTGCCGTCTTCACCGCCGCGCCCGTGCAGAGCGATAAATACTTTCTGAAATCCCATCGATTTCAGTTGCGTCACGTCAACTTCTTTCGGGTCGACAGGATGCGCGTCGACGCCGCCTTCGCGCAGCCCGGCTAACACTGCGGCACCAGAGTTCAAAGAAACTTCCCGTTCTGCGGAGGTTCCGCCCAACAGAACCGCGATTTTATCAGTCATGTTGTTCTTCCTCCGGAGTTTGCGGCTTCAGTTTGATTTCAGCTAAAGAACGGGCAATTTTTCCGATATTACCAGCCCCCTGAACGAGAATCAGGTCGTTACCGGTTAATACCGGTGCTAGCATCTCGGCTACCTGCGCCGGGTCCGGCACCAGAATGGGGTCAATTTTCCCACGTCCACGAATCGTGCGACACAGCGAACGGCTGTCCGCTCCCGGAATTGGCGCTTCGCCAGCCGGATACACTTCCAGCATCAACAGGGTATCAACCTGCGTCAGCACATTGGCGAAATCATCATACAGGTCGCGCGTACGGGTAAAACGGTGCGGCTGAAACAGCATTACCAGGTTTTTATCCGGCCAGCCTGCACGCGCCGCCTTAATGGTGGCGTCCACTTCGGTCGGGTGGTGACCGTAGTCATCGACCAGCATTGCTGTACCACTTTTACCGTTGACCGGCTCCAGCGGGAATTCACCGAGGAAATCGAAGCGACGACCGGTTCCCTGGAAGCTCTCCAGCGCACGCAGAATAGCGTCGTCGTCAATCCCCTCTTCCGTAGCAACCGCAACCGCAGCCGCCGCGTTCAGCGCATTATGACGACCAGGCGCATTCAGGGTTACGCGCATTGGCTCTTTGTCCTGGCGTAGCAGCGTAAAGTGTCCCTGCGGACCAATCTGCTGATAATCTTCTACACGCACGTCGGCATCTTCACTGAAGCCGTAAGTTGTGGTCTGACGCCCCACGCGCGGTAACAATTCGCGGATCACCGGATCGTCAACACACATTACCGCACGCCCATAAAACGGCAGGTTGTGCAGAAAATTAATAAAGGTCTGTTTTAAATTCTCAAAGTCGCCCTGGTAGGTATCCATATGGTCGGCTTCGATATTGGTGACAATCGCCACCATGGGTTGCAGATGCAGGAACGATGCATCGCTCTCATCCGCTTCGGCAATCAGGTAGCGGCCATGCCCCAAACGTGCATGAACGCCAGCCGCTTTTACCAGCCCACCGTTAACGAAAGTTGGATCGAGACCCGCTTCCGCATAGATGCTGGAAACCATCGCGGTGGTTGTCGTTTTGCCGTGCGTTCCGGCAATGGCGATGCCATGACGAAAACGCATTAACTCAGCCAGCATTTCCGCGCGACGGATCACCGGAATACGCGCTTCATGGGCAGCAACAATTTCCGGGTTATCGGCAGAAATTGCACTGGAAACAACGACCACGCTGGCGTCGCGCACATTTTCCGGGCGATGGTTGAAGTAAATCGTCGCCCCCAGATTCATTAACTGCTGCGTGACCGGATTTGGCGCTAAATCTGAACCACTGATCTGATACCCTTCATTGGCCAGAACTTCGGCAATACCGCCCATACCGGCACCACCGATGCCGACAAAGTGAATGTGCCGAACGCGACGCATTTCGGGCACGATGTAACGCAGTTTTGCCAATTGTTGTGTATTCATTCTTTACGCCATTAACTTCTCAAATTCATGCGATGCAAAAGGCATCGCCACAATTACGCCCGGGCAGCCCGGCTCACTTCATTTGCCACTCGCTCGGTGGCATCCGGGATGGATGCAGCACGGGCGCGTTCTGCCATGGTTAATAAGGTTTCTCGCGACCACCCGGCCAGGGTGTTGGCGACAGCATCCACAGTAAGCTGTGGTTGCTCGATAATTTTGGCTGCGCCCGCTTTTTCCAGCGGCAGTGCATTCCAGTATTGCTGGCGGTCTTTATGCTGAAACGGCACAAACAATGCTGGTAACCCCGCCGCAGCGATTTCACTCACCGTCAACGCACCAGAGCGGCAAACGACAACATCCGCCCACGCATACGCCGCCGCCATATCATCAATAAATTCCGTCACTTTATGCTGCGGTTGCCCTGCTTCGGCATACGCTTGTTCAACGGATTGTTGCGAACCTTTGCCGCTCTGATGCCAGATAGTGACTGAATCGCCCAGCTTTGCTGCAACCAGCGGCATTGTCTGGTTAAGAATGCGTGCGCCCTGAGAACCACCCACTACCAACACACGAACCGGACCTTCACGTCCAGCCAAACGTTGCTGCGGCAACGGCAGCGCCAGCACATCGGTACGAACAGGATTACCCACCACTTCCGCATTAGGGAAAGCGCCTGGAAACGCCTGCATCACTTTGGTCGCAATCTTCGCCAGCCATTTATTGGTTAAGCCCGCAATACCGTTTTGTTCATGAAGTACGACCGGAATGCCTAACGACCACGCGGCCAGACCACCTGGACCTGATACGTAGCCGCCCATACCGAGCACCACGTCAGGTTTATACGCTTTCATAATCGCCCGCGCCTGACGCCAGGCGTTAAAGATACGCAACGGAGCTGCGAGTAACGCTTTAATACCCTTACCGCGTAGACCAGAGATACGAATAAAGTCGATCTCGATACCGTGCTTCGGTACTAAGTCCGCTTCCATACGATCGGCAGTACCCAGCCAGCGAACTTGCCACCCCTGGGCCATTAAATGATGCGCAACCGCAAGCCCCGGGAACACATGTCCGCCAGTGCCGCCAGCCATCACCATTAATCGCTTCCCTTGACCACTCATCGTGAACCTCGTACAAACGCCTGCGCTTTCTCCAGACGCGTTTCATAATCAATACGCAACAGCATCATGATGGCTGTTGACATAATCAGTAAGCTCGAACCACCGTAACTGATTAGCGGCAATGTCAAACCTTTAGTCGGTAACATCCCTGCCGCCGCGCCTACGTTAACCAGTGCCTGGAAACTAAACCAGATGCCAATTGAACAAGCGAGAAAACCGGAAAAACGATGGTCAATTTCTAACGCTTTACGACCAATCGACATCGCGCGAAAAGCGACGAAGAATACCATTAAAAGCGCCAGCACCACACCGATATACCCCAGTTCTTCGCCGATAATGGCGAAAATAAAGTCAGTGTGCGCTTCCGGCAGATACTCCAGTTTTTGTACCGAGTTACCTAAACCTTGCCCCCACAGTTCGCCGCGACCAAACGCCATCAGCGATTGCGTTAACTGATAGCCGCTGCCGAAGGGATCTTCCCACGGGTTCCAGAATGCGGTAACACGGCGGATACGGTACGGTTCAGCGAGGATCAGCAACACAACCGCTGAAATCCCCATACCGATAATGGCAATGAACTGCCACAATTTCGCCCCCGCCAGGAATAGCATTGCCAGCGTGGTCACAAACAGCACCACCACCGTACCGAGGTCTGGCTGCGCCAGCAGCAACACCGCCAGCACCAGAATCACGCCCATCGGTTTCAGGAAGCCACGCAGGTTATTACGCACTTCGTCGCCTTTGCGCACCAGATAGTTGGCGATATAGCAAAACAGCGACAGCTTGGTCAGTTCGGCTGGCTGGATACGCAACAAGCCAAGATCGATCCAACGCGATGCCCCTTTAACCGAGCTACCCACCACCAGCACGATCATCAACAGGATGATTGATCCGAGCAGCATCGTGGCACTGTAGCGTTGCCAGAACTCCATCGGCAGACGCAGCGTAATGATCGCCAGAATGAACGCCAGGATCAGATAGACGCCATCACGCTTCGCGAAGAAGAACGGATCGTTGGTTAAGCGTTGCCCTATGGGCATTGACGCCGAGGTCACCATGATAAAGCCAATCGCCGCGAGGCCGAAGGTCAGCCACAGCAAGGTGCGATCGTACATGATCAGGCTGTCGGTATCTTTTTCCCGCGAGCCCATCACCCAGCCCTTTAGCGCCGTGGAGATCCAGACCAGGATACTGAATCCCGGCAGGCGCGGCATTTTCAGGCGAGGGAGAGATAAACGCATCAACCTAACTCCTTCGCCAGACGAGCAAACTCATTGCCTCGTTGTTCAAAGTTCTTGAACTGATCAAGGCTGGCACATGCCGGGGAGAGCAGAACCATATCGCCCGGCTGAACACGCGGAGCCAGCAAGCGCATCGCCTGTTCCATCGTTTCGGTTTGCTCTGCCACTTCCGGGCGTAACGCCGCCAACTGTGCGCCATCACGACCGAAACAATACAGACGCACGTTATCGCCATTCAGATAGCGCGCCAGTGGGCTGAAGTCTGCCGATTTACCATCGCCGCCCAGCAACAAATGCAGCGTGCCGTCTACGTGCAGGCCATTCAGCGCCGCTTCGGTACTACCGACGTTGGTCGCTTTCGAATCGTTAATCCAGCGCACACCGTTATGCTCCAGCACCACTTCAAAGCGATGCGGCAGACCGGTAAAGGTGGTTAATGCTTTCAGGCTGCTGGCACGCGGCAAACCAGCGGCATCTGCCAGCGCCAGTGCTGCCAGCGCATTGGTGTAGTTATGCTGCCCGGAAAGTTTCATCTCTTTCACGTTCAACACTTTCTCGCCTTTCACCCGCAGCCAGGTTTCACCCTGCTGATGGTTCAGGTGATAGTCACCCATATTGACGCCGAAGCTGACACAACGTTCATCTGCACCGCGAATCGGCATCGTTAAGGCATCATCGGCATTAACCACGCAAACTTTTGCGTTTTCGTAAATACGCAGTTTTGCCGCACGATACTGCTGTAAACCAAATGGATAGCGATCCATATGATCTTCAGTCACGTTCAGAATGGTCGCCGCCACCGCCTGTAAGCTGGAAGTCGTTTCCAGCTGGAAGCTTGACAGTTCCAGCACGTACAGTTCGCACTCAGCATCCAGCAGCATCAAGGCTGGCAGGCCAATGTTGCCACCCACGCCAACGTTAACACCTGCTGCTTTCGCCATTTCGCCCACTAAGGTAGTGACAGTGCTTTTGCCGTTAGAACCGGTGATCGCCACAATCGGCGCTTGTGCTTCGCGGCAGAACAGCTCGATATCGCCAACAATTTCAATTCCGGCATCGGCAGCGGCGCTTAGGGACGGATGCGCCAGCGCAATGCCGGGGCTGGCGACAATCAGATCTGCCGCCATCAGCCATTCATCATTGAGACCGCCAGTATGGCGCTCCACCGCTTCGGGTAATTTATCCAGGCCAGGCGGTGTCATACGCGTATCCATAACGCGCGGCGTCACGCCGCGAGCGAGGAAAAAGTCCACGCAAGAAAGCCCGGTGAGGCCCAGGCCGATAATAACGACATTTTTACCCAGGTAATCAGCCATGATTAACGTACCTTCAGCGTTGCCAGACCAATCAGGACCAGCATCAGCGAAATAATCCAGAAACGCACAATGACGCGCGGTTCCGGCCAGCCTTTCAGTTCATAGTGGTGATGAATCGGCGCCATGCGGAAAATACGTTGCCCGCGCAGTTTAAAGGAGCCGACTTGCAAAATAACCGACAGGGTTTCGACGACAAACACGCCGCCCATAATCACCAGCAGGAATTCCTGACGCAGCAGTACGGCGATAATGCCCAACGCGCCGCCTAATGCCAACGAACCAACATCGCCCATAAAGACCTGTGCCGGATAGGTGTTAAACCACAGGAAGCCCAGCCCTGCTCCGACTATCGCGGTACAGACAATGACCAGTTCCCCTGCATGTCGCAGATACGGTATGTGTAAATAGCTGGCAAAGTTCATGTTGCCGGTCGCCCACGCCACCAGCGCAAAACCACCAGCGACAAATACGGTCGGCATAATCGCCAGGCCATCAAGACCATCGGTCAGGTTTACTGCGTTACCGGTGCCGACAATAACGAAGTAGGCCAGCAGGATGTAGAACAAACCTAACTGCGGCATCACATCTTTAAAGAACGGTACAACCAATTGCGTTGCTGGCGTGTCTTTCCCGGCAAGGTACAAAGCGAAAGCAACACCCAGCGCAATGACCGACATCCAGAAATACTTCCAGCGTGCGATCAACCCTTTGGTGTCTTTGCGCACGACTTTGCGATAGTCATCAACGAAGCCAATGATGCCGTAACCAACCAGCACCACCAGTACGCACCAGACATACGGGTTAGACGGGTAAGCCCACAGCAGTACGGAGATCACAATCGCCGTCAGGATCATAATCCCGCCCATAGTCGGCGTACCGCGCTTGCTGAAGTGCGATTCCGGGCCATCGTTACGCACCACCTGACCAAAGGAGAGTTTTTGCAGATGAGCAATCATGCGCGGCCCCATCCACAATGAGATGAACAGCGCGGTCAGCAGGCTGACGATGGCGCGAAACGTCAGATAGGAAAAGACGTTAAAGCCGGAATAATATTTGACCAAATGTTCGGCCAGCCAAACTAACATGTCCCATTCTCCTGTAAAGCGCGTACTACCTCTTCCATGGCAGCACTACGTGAACCCTTAACTAAAATCGTAATCACCTGTTGCTCTGCAATCAGTGACTTAAGACGCGTAATTAACGCGGATTTATCAGCAAAATGTTCGCCAACACCGCTGGCGGTGCTGATAGCATGGCTTTGTTTACCCACGCTTAATACACGGTCAATACCGGCAGCTTTTGCCGCTTCGCCCACCTGTACATGGCAGGCTTCGCTTTCAGCGCCCAGTTCCGCCATATCGCCGACAACCAGTACACGGTAGCCCGGCATCTCAGCCAGAACCTGAACAGCGGCGGTCATGGAACCGACGTTAGCGTTGTAGGAGTCGTCAAGCAGCAACTGGTTTTCCGCCAGTTGAATGGGGAACAAACGACCTGGAACAGCTTTCAGATTTGCCAGCCCCGCTTTGATAGCATCAAGCGTTGCGCCCACGGACATGGAGAGCGCAGCGGCTGCCAGCGCATTCGCAATATTGTGACGCCCTGGTAGCGGTAGCAGAGCATCCACGCTACCCGTTGGGGTTTGCAGGGTAAATTCCGTACCGTGCGAAGTCACATGGATATTGGTGGCGGTAAAATCGCTGTTGTTAGCATTCGGTGAGAAGCGCCACACTTTGCGTGAGCCAATCACACTCTGCCAGTTCAGCCAGTCATTGTTGTCGGCGTTCATAATGGCGATACCGTTTTCCGGCAGGCCGGTAAAGATTTCGCCTTTCGCTTTTGCCACGCCCGCCAAAGAACCGAAGCCTTCCAGATGCGCCGCCGCCAGGTTGTTGACCAGCGCCGCTTCCGGGCGAGTCAGACTCACAGTCCAGGCAATTTCGCCCTGATGGTTCGCGCCAAGTTCAATAACTGCGTAATCGTATTCCGGCGTTAAGCGCAACAGCGTCATCGGCACGCCGATGTCGTTGTTGAGATTGCCTGCCGTATAAAGCGTGTTGCCGCACTGGCTTAAAATCGCCGCCGTCATCTCTTTAACGGAGGTTTTGCCGGAGGAACCTGTCAGAGCAACCACGCGCGCCGGAACTTGCTGGCGAACCCATGCAGCCAGTTCACCAAACGCCAGACGCGTATCTTTAACGATTAACTGCGGCAGATCGATATCCAGCGGACGGCTAACCAGTAGTGCGCCCGCGCCGCCAGCTTTCGCCTGGTCAGCAAAGTCATGAGCATCGAAACGTTCGCCTTTCAGGGCAACAAACAGGCAGCCCGGCGTCAGTTTTCGCGTGTCAGTGGTTACAGCATCAAGGGTGATATCTGCACCTTGCAGTTCACCGTTGAGAATATCGGTAAGTTGGCTAAGGGTTACGCTAATCATGCAATCACCCCCAGCAGACGCGCCACCGTGACGCGATCGGAGTAGTCCAGACGCTGATTGCCAACAATCTGATAATCTTCATGGCCTTTGCCCGCGACCAGCACCACATCATTCTCTTTAGCCTGCATAACGGCGCACGTTACCGCTTCAGCGCGGCCTTCCATCACTTTGACATGTCCGGCGTCTAACATTCCCGCCAGAATATCGTTGATGATAGCGCGCGGTTCTTCGGTACGCGGGTTATCGTCCGTCACCACCGCCACGTCAGCAAATTCTTCAGCAATTGCGCCCATCAGTGGACGTTTGCCTTTATCACGATCGCCGCCGCAGCCGAAGACGCACCACAGCTTGCCCGCACAGTGCAGGCGCGCCGCCTGTAAGGCTTTTTCCAGTGCATCCGGCGTATGCGCGTAATCCACCACCACCGTCGGTTTGCCTGGTGCAGTGAACACTTCCATACGTCCGCAAACCGGTTGCAGACGCGCGGCGGTTTTCAGCAGATCGGCCAGCGGATAGCCCAGCGCCAGCAGTGTCGCCAGCGCCAGCATCAGGTTGCTGACGTTAAAAGCGCCCATCAAGCGGCTTTCTATTTCCCCATCGCCCCAACTTGAGCTAAAGCGAATAGTCGCGCCACTGTCGTGATAGTTCACGTCGATCGCTTTCAACCAGCGGCCATGACCGTTCGGATTGATATTGTCTTCCATCGACACCGCAACCGCGTCCGGCAGTTTTGCCAACCAGCGACGACCCACTTCATCATCAGCGTTAACAATCGCCTGACCGCAATGATGTTCAGAATAAAGCAACCATTTCGCCGCTTCGTAGTGTTCCATATCACCATGATAATCAAGGTGATCGCGGCTTAAATTAGTAAAGACCGATGCCGCAAATTTCAATGCCGCCACACGGTGCTGTACCAGCCCGTGGGAGGAAACTTCCATCGCGCAAAAAGTCGCGCCCTGATCCACCAGCCCCGCCAGCTCATGCTGAACGTCAACTGCCGATCCGGTTGTATTTTCCGTCGGGATGACTTTCCCCAGCAGGCCGTTACCAACGGTGCCCATTACCGCGCTGGTTTCGCCAAGCAGTTGGCTCCACTGCGCCAGAAGCTGGGTAGTCGTGGTTTTGCCGTTGGTGCCCGTTACGCCCACGAGACGTAAATTGTCAGAGGGTTCATGGTAAAAGCGGCCCGCCAGTGCAGATAAACGCTCATTGAGCTGGCTGAGATAGATGACCGGTACGCCGTGCATTTCACGGATTTCACCGTCGGTCGCCTCATCTTTCGCCTCTGCAATAATGGCAGCCACACCTTGCGCTATCGCCTGCGGGATATATCGACGCCCGTCCGCCTGATGACCTACTACAGCTACAAAGAGATCGCCCGCCGCAGCCACACGGCTGTCGAGTGTCATCTCTCGCAGTGCTCGCGAAGGTGCGTCTGGCACCCACGGAGCAAGAAGGTCGCGCAAATTACGATCTGCCACCTGTCCCCTCGCCTTGATTAATCACAAATTCATTTTTATCGCCCGTTGTCAGCGCATCCGGCTCGATGTTCATGGTACGCAATACGCCGCCCATGATGGCACCAAAGACCGGCGCGGAAACGGCGCCGCCGTAGTATTTACCCGCCTGCGGATCGTTGATAACAACAACCAGCGCGAAGCGCGGCTGACTCGCAGGCGCAACGCCTGCGGTATAAGCAATATATTTATTGATGTAGCGACCATCCGGCCCGACCTTTTTCGCAGTACCGGTTTTAATGGCGATACGATAGCCTTTAATCGCCGCCTTCACGCCACCGCCGCCCGGTAGCGCCACGCTTTCCATCATATGCACCACGGTGCGAACAATGGATTCCGGGAAGACACGTTCACCGGGAACCGGGGGGTCAACTTTAGTAATCGACAGCGGGCGATAAATGCCGTAGCTGCCGATAGTTGCGTAGACTCGCGCTAACTGTAACGGTGTTACCATTAGCCCGTAGCCGAAAGAGAAGGTGGCCCTCTCTATGTCAGACCACCGTTGTTTTTGAGGATATAAGCCACTGCGTTCTCCGACCAACCCCAAATTGGTCGCTTTTCCCAGTCCAAAACGTGAGTAAGTGTCTACTAACGCTGAGGACGGCATCGCTAACGCCAGCTTGGAAACACCGACGTTACTCGACTTCTGTAATACCCCGGTCAGGGTTAATTCGCTGTAGCGCGCCACGTCTTTGATTTCGTGGCCGTTAATTCGATAAGGAACGGTATTCAGTACCGAGTTTTCCCGCACGACGCCGCGTTGCAGCGCAGTCATCACCACCATCGGCTTGACGGTTGAACCTGGTTCAAACACGTCGGTGATGGTACGGTTACGCATCGCCTCTTTCGGCGTGCCACTCAGATTGTTTGGGTTATATGACGGGCTGTTAGCCATCGCCAGCACTTCACCGGTGTTGACATCCACCAGCACGGCACTACCGGATTCCGCCTTGTTAAAGGCCACCGCGTTGTTCAGTTCGCGATAAACCAGCGCCTGCAAGCGTTCATCAATACTCAGCGCCAGGTTGTGCGCTGCCTGGCTGTCGGTGGAAGAAATATCTTCAATTACGCGACCGTAGCGGTCTTTTCGCACAATGCGTTCGCCCGGCTGCCCGGTAAGCCATTTATCGAAACTCTTCTCGACACCCTCAATCCCCTGACTATCGACGTTGGTAAAGCCGATGAGGTGAGCGGTCACTTCGCCAGACGGATAATAACGGCGAGATTCTTCACGCAGATGAATCCCCGGTAGTTTTAGTTTCTTGATGTAGTCCGCCATGTCAGGGTTTACCTGACGCGCCAGATAAATAAAGCGTCCTTTCGGGTTGGCGTTAATGCGGGCTGAGAGCTGATCCAGCGGAATGTTAAGCGCGTTAGCCAGCGCCTTCCAGCGGTCACCGACGCTGATACCACCAGCGTCATGCACTTCTTTTGGGTCAGCCCAGATCGCTTTTACCGGCACACTTACTGCTAATGGGCGACCAGAGCGGTCAGTAATCATGCCGCGTGAGGTGGATACTTGTTGAACGCGAAGAGAGCGCATGTCGCCCTCTTTAACCAGCATATCCGGGGAGATAACCTGTAACCACGCTACGCGCCCGAGCAGAAAAGCCAGCGCCAGTAAAATACAGCCGCATAACAACGCAAAACGCCAACTGATAAAGTTGGCATGTTCTTCCTGACGTTTTGGTTTCTGCGTTTTCGCCGCTGCTTTCATGCGTCGCGTTTATCCTTATTTTTGCACTACGATATTTTCTTGTGATGGATCGACATGCTGCATTTGCAGCTTCTCCGTGGCGATCCTTTCCACCCGGCTATGGTCGCCGAGCGCATTCTCTTCAAGAATCAGGTTGCGCCATTCAATGTCTAAAGCGTCTCGCTCCAGCACCAATTGTTCGCGCTGAGCGGTCAGCAAACGGGTATGGTGTGCTGTGGTCACCACAGTCACCGCCGTCAAAATAATGCAAATGAACAGGCAGAGTGGCAGCTTCCCAAATCGCAAAAGATCGTCACCAATGACGCCAGGCAAGGCATGGCGCTCGTGACTTCCCATCGATCCTTTAACTTTGCTTAGAGCTTCTGTCACTCTGCTGATCATGCGTTCGTCCTCTCTGCAATACGCAGAACTGAACTACGGGCGCGAGGGTTCTCTGCCACCTCTTCTTCGCCCGGCATCAACTTGCCTAGTGCTCGCAACTGACGGCCACCCAGTTTTTTGAGCTGCTCTTCGGTCATCGGTAATCCTGCCGGAACCTGCGGACCACGACTGTTTTCACGCATAAAGCGTTTCACAATACGGTCTTCCAGCGAATGAAAACTGATGATCGAAAGCCGCCCACCTGGCGCCAGCACGTTGAGCGAGCTTTTTAGCGCCTGCTCTATCTCCTCCAGTTCACTGTTTACCCAGATGCGCACCGCCTGGAAGGTACGGGTCGCGGGATGTTTGAATTTGTCCTTCACCGGCGTTGCCGCCGCCACCACTTCTGCCAGTTCTTTGGTGCGTGTCATCGGCTGTTCGCGGTTACGCTCGACAATGGCGCGCGCAATACGTTTAGCGAAACGTTCTTCGCCATACGTTTTCAATACCCAGGCGATATCGGCTTCTTCGGCAGTTTGTAGCCATTCGGCAGCGGATTGACCGCGCGTCGGATCCATACGCATGTCCAGCGGGCCATCGCGCATAAAGGAAAAACCGCGTTCAGCATCATCGAGTTGTGGTGAAGAGACGCCAAGATCGAGGAGAATGCCGTCAATCTTGCCGATAAGATCACGCTCGGCGACATATTCGCCCAGCGCGGAGAAAGGTCCATGTATGATGGAGAAGCGCGGATCATCAATAGTCTTCGCAACGGCAATAGCCTGCGGATCGCGATCGATCGCCAGCAAACGTCCCTCTTCGCCAAGCTGCGAGAGGATCAGACGTGAGTGACCACCGCGACCAAAAGTTCCATCAATGTAGATACCGTCAGGACGGATATTGAGGCCATTTACGGCTTCATCCAGCAGCACCGTAGTGTGTTTATAGTTTTCCATCATTTTATAGAGACAAGTCCTGCAGCCGCTCCGATAAGTTTTCGGTAGCCAACTGTTCTGCGTCGATATCTTCCCTGACTTGTTGATGCCAGGTTGTTTCATCCCACAGTTCAAACTTATTGAACTGTCCAACCAACATCACTTCTTTTGTCAGCCCGGCATGTTGCCGCAGTACTGGCGCGATTAACAATCGACCTGCGCCATCCATCTGACATTCGCTGGCATGACCTAACAGAAGGCGCTGCACACGGCGCTCAACCGGGTTCATGCTCGACAGACGCGATAATTTTTGCTCGATAATTTCCCATTCAGGAAGGGGGTAAAGCAGCAGACATGGGTGATGAATGTCAATGGTACACACCATTTGACCGGCAGCGTTCCCGAGCAGCTCTTCCCGATAACGGGTGGGCACCGATAAGCGCCCTTTACTGTCGAGATTGACTAACGTTGCTCCCCGGAACATGCCAGTCTTCCCCCAATTACCACTTTATCCCACAAATTCCCACTAAAAGGAGTTTACGGAGCGGAGGAAAAGCTTGTCAAGCCAGGAACATTCCTTACCGAAGCAAAAAACCCGATGTTTACGACTAATATCTGCATTGTTTAAAAATCGCCCAACGAACGAAGCAAATTAACGTTATGAATAGTTGTAAGAAAAAATCCCACTCATCATTACCGTTTTAAAAACGACTTCTTTTTCCTTAATGAAAATATAAAGTGTCAGTTTGCGACGCGAGCGGCATTTTAGGACATATCGCCCCCGGATAACAGTCCCTGTTGCGCACGCGCCATGCCTGACGTCAGCGACTTTGCGTAAAAGATTAGAAAAGTGTTTGTTTAATCGGCAATTGCCGATTTGCATGTAACAAAATAATGCAATCGCAATCCATCGTTACGACTTAATTATCATTAAGCACATCGAATGAAGTTAATTGGTGAGATATTTAGAAGGTCTTATGGATAATAGTCAGGAATAGTCTTATTTACATAAAGGATATTGATGTCCAATTACGTACTCAATGCGCCAGCCGCAATCAACCGGCGCATCATTTTTTGTTTAACGTTTAGCTACGACTGAGTACGCCGCGACGATAGAGATTTCGTTTGATGCGCGTTAAGCCTGGTTTTGGCTTACGCGGCTCGTCCAGACTCGCCAGGACAATCTCCAGCACGCGCTCAGCGACATCCCGATGACGCTGAGCCACGGCCAGCACAGGACATTGTAAGAAGTCGAGCAATTCGTTATCGCCAAAGGTGGCAATCGCCAGATCGGAAGGCAGTTTACCATCGCGACGCAACGTGACATCCATCACTCCCTGCAACAATGCAAAAGAGGTAGTGAACAGCGCCTGCGGCATCGGATGCGTTTCCAGCCATTTTTCGAATAACTGGGCAGCAGCTTCCCGCTCATAGCTATTGGCATAAAGGAAATGCACTTCGCGCGGATCATCTTTCCAGGCAGTTCGGAAACCCTGCTCACGCAGGAAGCTGACAGAAAGCTCCGGCAGCGCGCCAAGATAAAGTACTGTTTCGGCCGGAAACTTACGTAACTCTTCCGCCAACATTTCGGCATCATCCTGGTCGGCACCAACCACGCTGGTGAAATGTTCACGATCGAGGGCGCGATCCAGCGCGACAATTGGGAACGGGTCATTAGCCCAGCGTTGATAGAAAGGATGCTCTGGCGGCAGCGAAGTCGAAACAATGATGGCATCGACCTGACGCTGTAAAAGATGCTCAATACAACGCATTTCGTTGTCTGGCTGATCTTCGGAACAAGCAATGAGTAGCTGATAGCCGCGTTGACGCGCCTGGCGTTCAAGATAGTTAGCAATGCGGGTATAACTTGTGTTCTCAAGATCGGGGATAACAAGACCAATAGAACGTGTGCGTCCAGCACGAAGCCCAGCCGCCACGGCATTCGGGTGGTAATTGTGCTCACGCACCACTGCCATGACTTTCTCAACGGTTTTGTCGCTCACACGGTATTGCTTCGCTTTGCCGTTAATAACATAGCTTGCAGTGGTTCGCGACACTCCCGCCAGCCGAGCGATTTCATCCAGTTTCACAATTGCCCCTTGCGTAAAATGTAAAAACCATAACCATTGTACTGGTATGGATTAAATTCATTAACATCTAAGCGCAGAAAATTAACTGCGGCAACTGCTTTTATTCCAGGTTCCTACTAAATTCGCAAAAAAAGCCCAACGTGACTTATTGGGCTGCAAATTGCACATTGAGATCATTCTCAACGCATTATTTTATCGCCGCGCGAAAGACCGACGACGCCGGAGCGGGCAACTTCAACAATTTTCGCCACATCGCGAATCGATGCTAAAAATGCGTCGAGTTTATCGCTGGTGCCTGCCAGTTGAACGGTATAAAGCGAAGGCGTGACATCAATGATTTGCCCACGAAATATTTCCGTATTGCGTTTCACTTCGTCACGTCCATAGCCGCTGGCCTGAATTTTCACCAGCATAATCTCCCGCTCAACGTGCGCGCCCTGCCCTAGCTCGCTCACGCGCAACACATCGACCAGCTTGTGTAATTGCTTTTCGATTTGCTCAAGCACTTTTTCATCGCCCACGGTCTGGATAGTCATGCGCGATAATGTCGGATCGTCGGTTGGCGCAACGGTCAGGCTTTCAATGTTATAGCCACGCTGGGCAAAAAGGCCGATCACGCGGGATAACGCGCCTGATTCATTTTCGAGTAATACTGATAATATCCGGCGCATAATCAGGTTCTCTCCGTTTTGCTTAACCACATTTCATCCATTCCGCCCCCGCGAATCTGCATCGGATAAACGTGCTCACTGCCATCGACGGTGACATCAACAAATACCAGGCGATTATTTCGTACCTGTTCCAGCGCCTCGCCAAGTTTACTTTCCAGCTCATCCGGGCGCGAAATCTGGATACCAACATGACCATAGGCTTCTGCCAGGCGGACGAAATCTGGCAGAGATTGCATATAAGATTGTGAATGACGGCCGGAATAGATCATGTCCTGCCACTGTTTCACCATCCCCAGATAGCGGTTATTAAGATTCACCACCAGCACCGGAAGCTCGTATTGCAAGGCTGTAGACAGCTCCTGAATATTCATCTGAATACTGCCGTCGCCAGTAACGCAGACCACAGTTTCTTCCGGCAACGCCATTTTGACGCCCAGCGCCGCAGGTAAACCAAACCCCATGGTGCCGAGGCCACCGGAGTTGATCCAGCGACGCGGTTTGTCGAAAGGATAATAAAGTGCGGCGAACATCTGGTGCTGCCCGACGTCGGACGTAACGTAAGCGTCCCCCTTCGTCAGTCGCCAGAGCGTCTCTATCACCGCCTGCGGTTTAATCTTTTCGCTCTGAGTGTCGTATTTCAGGCACTGGCGAGCGCGCCACTGTTCAATTTTCTGCCACCAGTCGCGGATTTCATCCAACGGTTGGTGAGCCGTTTCTTGTGCCAACAACTCCAGCATTTGATCCAACACCAGCCGCGCATCGCCAACGATCGGGATGTCGGCGGTCACGGTTTTTGAGATCGAGGTAGGATCGATATCAATATGTAACACCGTCGCATTTGGGCAGTACTTTGCCAGATTGTTAGTAGTGCGGTCATCAAAGCGTACACCAACCGCAAAAATGACATCGGCATTATGCATTGTCATATTGGCTTCGTAAGTGCCGTGCATTCCCAACATTCCCAGCGCCTGACGATGCGTTGCCGGAAACGCGCCTAATCCCATTAATGACGAGACGACAGGAAGATTAAGTTGCTCAATAATCTGTTTGAGTTGTTGATGGCAAGCCGCAGTCACTGCACCACCGCCTACGTAAACGACCGGTTTTTTCGCCGCAGCCAGCGTTTGTAGTGCACGTTTAATCTGCCCTTTATGACCCAACGTTGTCGGGTTATACGAGCGCATACTGACCGATTCCGGCCAGACGTAAGGTAATTTGTTCGCCGGATTAAGAATATCTTTCGGTAAATCAACCACCACCGGACCAGGACGCCCGCTTGCCGCCAGCCAGAAAGCCTTTTTCAGCACCTGCGGAATGTCTTCCGTTTGCTTAACCAGAAAACTGTGTTTAACCACCGGTCGGGAAATTCCCACCATGTCACACTCCTGAAAGGCATCGTAACCTATCAGCGAGGTTGCCACCTGCCCGGAAAGGATAACCAGCGGAATGGAGTCCATATAGGCGGTGGCGATACCGGTAATTGCGTTGGTGGCTCCAGGACCCGATGTCACCAGCACAACGCCCACTTCTCCGGTCGCCCGCGCCAGGCCATCGGCCATATGTACCGCTGCCTGCTCATGACGAACTAATACGTGATCAATACCGCCCACGGTATGCAATGCATCGTAAATATCAAGGACCGCGCCTCCGGGATAACCGAATACTTGCTTAACGCCCTGATCGATAAGCGATCGGACGACCATCTCGGCTCCAGACAACATCTCCATGGCTTGCCTCACTATTTGGCGGAAAAAATGTGTAAAACACATTAACCGTCCGATCTTGCTTAAGCAATTGACAAGCAGAGTCACAAGCGTGAAGAAATAAGAATAAACAGGAGGAAAGGAGAAAATAAACGATAAAATAATCCAGAATGGCGGACAGAATTGATAATAAATCGGTCAAATTCGACCAGTTACAGCAATTTCTCTATTTTTTCATTATTTCTAAAATCAGGGCAAACACGTATTCAGAATAAAATTCTACATTTAATAAAAAATGCAGAATAAACCAGAATTACGCGCCTGATTTATTCTGCCTTTGTTTAACGTTTACAAATAGAGACTAATTGCTCTTCCATCCATTGATGGCCTTTATCACGCCCGGCAGCCTCATGCCAGGAGAGGTAACAGGTTCTGCTATTTTGTTTTAATGGCAGCGGTAATACCTGTAACTCTAAGGACTCAGCGAACTCTTCAGCCAGCCAACGCGGCGCAATAGCAACCAGATGCGTTTGCGACACCACGCTAAGAACGCTCATCATTGCCATGCCCTGATACGCGATACTGGCTTGCTTATCTACCGTGTCATACCACGGTTGACTAAATGACGCGAAACGATCAAGCGAAACCGCCGCATGTTGTTCGTTATAAACGTCATGTTTCAGTAATGGGCCTTTAATAGTCGGATGGTTCTTGCTGGCTACCAGCACCATTTCATCTTTAAATAATGGCACACTGGTAAATTCAGGACGATGGAAGTCTTCATAACTAATAACAAACTCCGTTTCCTGATAACGTAGCTGATGTTCGGTGTTCTGATTTAATGAAGACTTGAATATCACATGAATATTTGGCGCGATTTGCTCAATGTGATTATAAATCTGCGAGGTAAGAATGCTATCTAACGGGCTGCAAACGCAAAGATGGAATACACGTTCGCTGCTGGCCGGCTCAAAACCTGAACCTGGTAATTCGTTTTGCACTAATTGCAGCGCCTGACGCACAGAGCCAAAAAGTTGAAAAGCGCGGGCAGTCGGTTGGATACCACGCCCATAACGAACAAAAAGCTCGTCATTAAACATCACCTTCAGGCGTGCAACAGCGTTACTGACCGCAGGTTGCGACATGCCCAGAACATGCGCGGCACGGGTAATGTTCTGCTCCTGCATCACGGCATCGAAAACGGTTAATAAGTTTAGATCGACCATGCGTAGCTGTGGCTTACTTAACTCCGCAATTTCTGGATGATCTGTTTTTACCTCTGACATAGTTAACTCCACTGTCACACTTAACTCCCTTTCCCTTATTGGAATGCAGAGAAATAATCCTGAAAAATATGATTTACCATGCATATAAAATAAGAAAAAGAAAAATGCGTAAAATTAGGAAAACATAAAGATACGGGTTCTGATAAAAACAGAATCCATTGCCGTGCGAAGAGTCATTCACCACAGCATAATAATCCATAATGTTTTTGTTGCGAAAACAATCTAATCATAAGTTCCGCGAATACTCAATCATCCAAAAAATGGATTAAACGTGCGCATTTAATAATTCATTTATATATTTGATGCATTAATTCTTAACATTAATCGATCAATAATATTCATAAAATCAATATCAAAACATTCACTCAAAATATAATTCAATACAAATCATCAGGATAGATAGGGTAAAGAATAAATTTCCCTCCTTCTTACCTCATTGATTAAATGCCATAAATTATTCTGAAGTATGTCCACCAATGAAAGGTATGTGTGGTTAAGCAGAAATTAATATCGACTGTTTTAACCCGCGCAGCACAATTAGCTAATTCAACTCATGCAGAACTCACACTGACGGGACGTTTTTGTTGCGTCAGGGTTGACATCCGTTTTTGTATCCAGTAACTCTAAAAGCATATCGCATTCATCTGGAGCTGATTTAATGACTCACATCGTTCGCTTTATCGGTCTACTACTACTAAACGCATCTTCTTTGCGCGGTAGACGAGTGAGCGGCATTCAGCATTAAGCCAGCACGCAGTCAAACAAAAAACCCGCGCCATTGCGCGGGTTTTTTTATGCCCGAAGCGAGGCGCTCTAAAAGAGATAAGGACCCAAACCATGAGCCAGCAAGTCATTATTTTCGATACCACATTGCGCGACGGTGAACAGGCGTTACAGGCAAGCTTGAGTGTGAAAGAAAAACTGCAAATTGCGCTGGGTCTTGAGCGTATGGGGGTTGACGTGATGGAAGTTGGTTTCCCCGTCTCTTCGCCGGGCGATTTTGAATCGGTGCAAACCATCGCCCGCCAGATCAAAAATAGCCGCGTATGTGCGTTAGCCCGCTGCGTGGAGAAAGATATCGACGTGGCGGCCGAATCCCTGAAAGTCGCCGAAGCCTTCCGTATTCATACCTTTATTGCTACCTCCCCAATGCACATCGCCACCAAGCTGCGCAGTACGCTGGATGAGGTTATCGAACGTGCTATTTATATGGTGAAACGCGCACGTAATTACACTGATGACGTTGAGTTTTCTTGTGAAGATGCCGGACGCACACCGATTGCCGACCTGGCGCGAGTGGTCGAAGCGGCAATTAACGCCGGCGCCACCACCATCAACATTCCGGATACCGTGGGCTACACCATGCCGTTTGAGTTCGCCGGAATCATCAGCGGCCTGTATGAACGTGTACCGAACATCGATAAAGCCATTATTTCCGTGCATACCCACGACGACTTAGGCCTGGCGGTCGGCAACTCACTGGCGGCGGTACATGCCGGAGCGCGGCAGGTAGAAGGCGCGATGAACGGGATCGGCGAGCGTGCCGGTAACTGTTCGCTGGAAGAAGTGATCATGGCGATTAAGGTACGTAAGGATATTCTCAACGTCCACACCGCCATTAATCACCAGGAAATATGGCGCACCAGCCAGCTAGTTAGCCAGATTTGTAATATGCCGATCCCGGCAAACAAAGCCATTGTCGGCAGCGGTGCGTTCGCACACTCCTCAGGTATTCACCAGGATGGTGTGCTGAAAAACCGCGAAAACTACGAAATCATGACACCAGAATCTATTGGTCTGAACCAAATCCAGTTGAATTTGACCTCTCGTTCCGGTCGTGCGGCGGTGAAACACCGCATGGATGAGATGGGATATAAAGAAAGTGAATATAATTTAGACAACCTGTACGACGCGTTCCTGAAACTGGCAGATAAGAAAGGTCAGGTGTTTGATTACGACCTGGAGGCGCTGGCCTTCATCGGTAAACAGCAAGAAGAACCGGAGCATTTCCGTCTGGATTACTTCAGCGTGCAGTCTGGCTCTAACGATATCGCCACCGCCGCCGTCAAACTGGTCTGTGGCGAGGAAGTAAAAGCGGAAGCCGCCAACGGCAACGGCCCGGTCGATGCCGTCTACCAGGCAATTAACCGCATCACTGACTACAACGTCGAACTGGTGAAATACAGCCTGACCGCCAAAGGTCACGGTAAAGATGCGCTGGGTCAGGTGGATATTGTCGCCAACTACAATGGTCGCCGCTTCCACGGCGTCGGCCTGGCCACTGATATTGTCGAGTCATCCGCCAAAGCGATGGTACACGTGCTGAACAATATCTGGCGCGCCGCAGAAGTCGAAAAAGAGTTGCAACGCAAAGCTCAACACAACGAAAACAACAAGGAAACCGTGTGATGTCGAAGAATTATCATATTGCCGTATTGCCCGGAGATGGGATCGGGCCGGAAGTGATGACCCAGGCGCTGAAAGTGCTGGACGCCGTGCGCAACCGCTTTGCGATGCGCATCACCACCAGCCATTACGATGTAGGCGGCGCAGCCATTGATAACCACGGGCAACCACTGCCGCCTGCGACGGTTGAAGGTTGTGAGCAAGCCGATGCCGTGCTGTTTGGCTCAGTTGGTGGCCCGAAGTGGGAACATTTACCACCAGACCAGCAACCGGAACGCGGCGCGCTGTTGCCTTTGCGTAAGCACTTCAAATTATTCAGCAACCTGCGTCCGGCAAAACTGTATCAGGGACTGGAAGCGTTCTGCCCGCTGCGAGCAGACATTGCCGCTAACGGCTTCGACATCCTGTGCGTGCGCGAACTGACCGGCGGCATCTATTTCGGTCAGCCCAAAGGCCGCGAAGGTAGCGGACAATATGAAAAAGCGTTTGATACCGAGGTGTATCACCGTTTTGAGATCGAGCGTATCGCTCGCATCGCGTTTGAATCTGCCCGCAAGCGTCGCCACAAAGTGACGTCGATCGATAAAGCCAACGTGCTGCAATCCTCTATTTTATGGCGGGAGATCGTTAACGAGATCGCCATTGAATATCCGGATGTCGAACTGGCGCATATGTACATCGACAATGCCACCATGCAGCTGATTAAAGATCCATCGCAGTTTGACGTTCTGCTGTGCTCCAACCTGTTTGGCGACATTCTTTCTGATGAGTGCGCGATGATCACTGGCTCGATGGGGATGTTGCCTTCCGCCAGCCTGAACGAACAAGGTTTTGGACTGTATGAACCGGCGGGCGGCTCAGCACCAGATATCGCAGGCAAAAACATCGCCAACCCGATTGCGCAAATTCTGTCGCTGGCACTGCTGCTGCGCTACAGCCTGGATGCCGATGATGCGGCTTCCGCCATTGAACGCGCCATTAACCGCGCATTAGAAGAAGGCATTCGCACCGGGGATTTAGCCCGTGGCGCTGCCGCCGTTAGTACCGATGAAATGGGCGATATCATTGCCCGCTATGTGGCAGAAGGGGTGTAATCATGGCTAAGACGTTATACGAAAAATTGTTCGACGCTCACGTAGTCTACGAAGCTGAAAACGAAACCCCTCTGTTATATATCGACCGCCATCTGGTACATGAAGTGACCTCACCGCAGGCGTTCGATGGCCTGCGCGCCCACGGCCGCCCGGTGCGTCAGCCAGGTAAAACCTTCGCCACCATGGATCACAACGTCTCTACCCAGACCAAAGACATTAATGCCTGCGGTGAAATGGCGCGCATCCAGATGCAGGAACTGATCAAAAACTGCAAAGAGTTTGGCGTTGAGCTGTATGACCTGAATCACCCGTATCAGGGGATCGTCCACGTGATGGGGCCAGAACAGGGTGTCACCTTGCCGGGGATGACCATTGTTTGCGGTGACTCACATACCGCCACTCACGGCGCGTTTGGCGCACTGGCGTTTGGTATCGGTACTTCCGAAGTTGAACACGTACTGGCAACGCAAACCCTGAAACAGGGTCGTGCGAAGACCATGAAAATTGAAGTCCAGGGCAAAGCTGCGCCTGGCATTACCGCGAAAGATATCGTGCTGGCGATCATCGGTAAAACCGGCAGCGCAGGCGGCACCGGACATGTGGTGGAGTTTTGCGGCGAAGCAATCCGTGATTTAAGCATGGAAGGCCGCATGACTCTGTGCAATATGGCAATCGAAATGGGTGCGAAAGCTGGTCTGGTTGCGCCGGACGAAACCACCTTTAACTATGTCAAAGGCCGTCTTCATGCGCCGAAAGGCAAAGATTTCGACGACGCCGTCGCCTACTGGAAAACCCTGCAAACCGACGAAGGCGCAACTTTCGATACCGTTGTTACTTTACAGGCAGAAGAGATCGCCCCGCAGGTGACCTGGGGAACTAACCCAGGACAGGTGATCTCCGTTAACGAGAATATCCCTGATCCCGCTTCGTTTACCGATCCGGTTGAACGCGCGTCGGCAGAAAAAGCGTTGGCCTATATGGGGCTGAAACCGGGTATTCCGCTGACCGAAGTGGCTATCGACAAAGTGTTTATCGGCTCCTGTACCAACTCACGTATTGAAGATTTACGCGCGGCGGCGGAAATCGCCAAAGGCCGGAAAGTCGCGCCAGGCGTACAGGCACTGGTGGTTCCCGGCTCCGGTCCGGTAAAAGCCCAGGCAGAAGCAGAAGGTCTGGACAAAATCTTTATTGAAGCCGGTTTTGAATGGCGCTTGCCTGGCTGCTCAATGTGTCTGGCGATGAACAACGACCGTCTGAATCCGGGCGAGCGTTGTGCCTCTACCAGCAACCGTAACTTTGAAGGCCGCCAGGGGCGCGGCGGGCGCACGCATCTGGTCAGCCCGGCAATGGCGGCCGCCGCTGCCGTGACCGGACATTTCGCCGACATTCGCAACATCAAATAAGGAGCACACTATGGCAGAGAAATTTATCAAACACACAGGCCTGGTGGTTCCGCTGGATGCCGCCAATGTCGATACCGATGCGATTATCCCGAAACAGTTTTTGCAGAAAGTGACGCGCACTGGTTTTGGCGCGCATCTGTTTAACGACTGGCGTTTTCTCGATGAAAAAGGCCAACAGCCAAACCCGGACTTTGTGCTGAACTTCCCGCAATATCAAGGGGCTTCCATTTTGCTGGCGCGAGAAAACTTCGGCTGCGGTTCCTCGCGTGAGCACGCGCCGTGGGCGTTGACCGATTACGGTTTTAAAGTGGTGATTGCGCCGAGTTTCGCCGATATCTTTTACGGTAACAGCTTTAATAACCAGTTGCTGCCGGTGAAATTAAGCGATGAAGAAGTGGACGAGCTGTTTGCCCTGGTGAAAGCCAATCCGGGGATTCACTTCGATGTGGATCTGGAGGCGCAAGAGGTGAAAGCGGGAGAGAAAACCTATCGCTTTACCATCGATGCCTTCCGCCGCCACTGCATGATGAATGGTCTGGACAGCATCGGTCTGACCCTGCAGCACGACGACGCCATTGCGGCTTATGAAGAGAAGCAACCGGCGTTTATGCGTTAGTTTGTACACCGTCCGGCACTCAATCGCTAAAAAGAAAAAAGCCAGCAGGTATTCACTGCTGGCGTGGCGATTAACACCAATACTCAGTCACACATGATGTCTGCAAATCAGTAGTCAGAATCACTCCCCTCCCACTGCATCTTGTTCTTCAGGCATAGCTAAACGTTGTAGAACGCTTAACCCGCGAAGCCAGCACATCTTCTCTGTCACGATAAAATAGTGCCGCTAAAACTGACGCATGGGATACCTCATTGCTTCATCGTTAAGAATTATTGACTTAATATAGGGAAAATAAAATTGCTGACTTTTGCGCAGGAGTTCCCCTTTTATGCCATCTGCTCGTCTGCAACAACAGTTCATCCGCCTGTGGCAATGCTGTGAGGGTAAATCTCAGGAGACAACGCTGAACGAACTGGCGGAGTTATTGAGCTGCTCCCGTCGTCATATGCGCACCCTGCTCAACACCATGCAGGATCGCGGCTGGCTGACGTGGGAAGCGGAAGTCGGGCGCGGCAAACGCTCGCGTTTAACGTTCCTCTATACCGGGCTGGCGCTACAACAACAGCGGGCAGAGGATCTGCTGGAGCAGGATCGCATCGACCAACTGGTACAACTTGTCGGTGATAAAAGCGCCGTGCGGCAAATGCTGGTCTCTCATCTGGGGCGTAGCTTCCGCCAGGGGCGACACATCCTGCGCGTCCTCTACTATCGTCCGTTGCGCAACCTGCTGCCTGGCAGCGCATTACGCCGTTCCGAAACGCATATCGCCCGGCAAATCTTCAGCGCGTTAACCCGCATAAATGAGGAAAATGGGGAACTGGAAGCGGACATCGCCCACCACTGGCAACAAATTTCCCCGCTTCACTGGCGTTTCTTTTTACGCCCGGGAGTTCATTTTCATCATGGGCGTGAACTGGAAATGGACGACGTGATCGCCTCATTGAAACGGATCAATACGCTGCCGCTCTATTCGCATATTGCTGAAATTGTATCGCCGACGCCCTGGACGCTGGATATCCATCTCACGCAGCCAGACCGCTGGTTGCCGTTACTGCTGGGGCAAGTTCCGGCGATGATCCTGCCGCGTGAATGGGAAAACCTCAGCAACTTTGCCAGCCATCCCATCGGCACCGGTCCGTATGCGGTAATGCGTAACAGCGCCAATCAACTGAAAATTCAGGCATTCGATGACTTCTTCGGTTATCGCGCGCTAATCGACGAGGTTAACGTCTGGGTCTTGCCGGAAATTGCCGACGAGCCAGCCGGAGGGCTGATGCTGAAAGGACCACAGGGCGAGGAAAAAGAGATTGAAAGCCGTCTGGAGGAAGGTTGCTACTATTTACTGTTCGACAGCCGCACCCATCGCGGGGCGAATCAGCAAGTCAGAAACTGGGTAAGCTATGTGCTTTCTCCGACCAATCTGGTTTATTTCGCCGAGGAACAGTACCAGCAACTGTGGTTCCCGGCTTATGGAATGCTCCCCCGCTGGCACCATGCCCGCCCGACACATTGCGAAAAACCAGCCGGACTGGAACATCTCACCCTGACCTTTTACCAGGATCATATTGAACATCGGGTCATTGCCAGGATCATGCAGCAGATTCTGGCAAGTCACCATGTCACGCTGGAAATCAAAGAGATCAGCTACGATCAGTGGCACGAAGGTGAGATCGAAAGCGACATCTGGCTTAACAGCGCCAACTTTACGCTACCGCTAGATTTTTCGCTGTTCGCGCACTTGTGCGAGGTGCCGTTGCTACAACACTGTATTCAGATCGACTGGCAAGCCGACGCCGCCCGCTGGCGCAATGGCGAGATGAATCTGGCGAACTGGTGCCAGCAACTGGTCGCCAGCAAAGCAATGGTGCCGCTGATCCATCACTGGCTGATTATTCAGGGGCAACGCAGTATGCGCGGCCTGCGCATGAATACCCTCGGTTGGTTCGATTTTAAATCGGCGTGGTTTGCGCCGCCGGATCCATGATTGCTGGTTGATAACAAAATCACTACACTAACGCCGTTCTCAACGGGGTGCCACGCAGACGCGTGCGCTGAGAAAATACCCGTCGAACCTGATCCGGATAACGCCGGCGAAGGGATTTGAGGCTCCTTCTCAAGTCCTTTGCCACTCTTTTTTGAGGTGCAAAGTGTTAAAAAAATGTCTTCCCCTGCTGTTGCTGTGCACAGCGCCCGTTTTTGCTAAACCCGTTCTGACTGTTTATACCTACGACTCCTTCGCCGCCGACTGGGGGCCTGGTCCGGTGGTTAAAAAAGCCTTTGAAGCCGACTGTAATTGCGAACTGAAACTGGTGGCGCTGGAAGATGGCGTTTCGCTTCTCAACCGTCTGCGGATGGAAGGCAAAAACAGCAAAGCCGATGTGGTGCTGGGGCTGGATAACAACCTGCTAGACGCCGCCAGCAAAACCGGGCTGTTTGCTAAAAGCGGTATGGCAGCGGATGCCGTTAACGTTCCCGGCGGCTGGAATAATGACACTTTCGTCCCGTTTGATTACGGCTATTTCGCCTTCGTCTATGACAAGAACAAACTGAAAAATCCTCCGCAAAGCCTGAAAGAGCTGGTTGAAAGCGATCAAAACTGGCGGGTGATTTATCAGGATCCGCGCACCAGTACGCCGGGGCTGGGCCTGCTGTTGTGGATGCAAAAAGTCTATGGCGATGACGCCCCACAAGCCTGGCAGAAACTGGCGAAGAAAACGGTCACGGTCACCAAAGGCTGGAGCGAAGCCTACGGCCTGTTTTTAAAAGGCGAAAGCGATCTGGTACTGAGTTACACCACCTCTCCGGCTTATCACATTCTCGAAGAGAAGAAAGATAACTACGCCGCCGCGAACTTCAGCGAAGGTCACTATTTGCAAGTGGAAGTCGCCGCCCGCACCGCTGCCAGCAAACAGCCGGAGCTGGCGCAAAAATTCCTCCAGTTTATGGTTTCTCCGGCTTTTCAGAATGCGATCCCAACCGGCAACTGGATGTATCCGGTGGCAAATATCACGCTGCCAGCCGGGTTTGAACAATTGACCAAACCGGCAACCACGCTGGAGTTCACGCCCGCCGAAGTGGCGGCACAACGTCAGGCATGGATTAGCGAATGGCAACGCGCCGTCAGCCGTTAATTCCCGGCTGGTTAATTCCAGGCATAAGCGCCGCTACGCTTGTGGTGGCGGTTGCACTGGCGGCGTTTCTTGCCCTGTGGTGGAACGCGCCGCAGGGTGACTGGGTTACAATCTGGCAGGACAGCTACCTGTGGCATGTGGTGCGCTTCTCCTTCTGGCAGGCGTTTCTCTCGGCGCTGCTCTCTGTCGTGCCCGCGATATTCCTTGCCCGCGCCCTCTACCGCAGGCGCTTTCCAGGACGGCTGGCGCTGTTGCGTCTGTGCGCCATGACCTTGATCCTCCCGGTGCTGGTGGCCGTTTTCGGCATTCTTAGCGTCTATGGTCGTCAGGGCTGGCTGGCATCACTCTGGCAAACGCTTGGTCTGGAATGGACATTTTCGCCCTACGGCCTGCAAGGCATTTTGCTGGCGCATGTATTTTTTAATCTGCCGATGGCGAGCCGCTTATTACTCCAGGCACTGGAAAACATTCCCGGCGAACAACGTCAGCTTGCCGCCCAGCTTGGGATGCGCGGCTGGCACTTCTTTCGTTTCGTCGAATGGCCGTGGTTACGCCGACAAATCCCGCCGGTTGCCGCGCTTATCTTTATGCTCTGTTTCGCCAGCTTCGCCACCGTACTGTCGCTGGGCGGCGGTCCGCAGGCGACCACTATCGAGCTGGCAATCTATCAGGCGCTGAGTTACGACTACGATCCTGCCCGCGCGGCGATGCTGGCGCTGATCCAGATGGTGTGTTGCCTTGGGCTGGTGCTGTTGAGTCAGCGACTGAGTAAGGCCATTGCGCCCGGCACCACGCTGCTGCAAGGCTGGCGCGACCCGGACGATCGTCTGCATAGCCGCATTTGCGACACGATGTTAATTGTGCTGGCGCTGCTGCTGTTGCTGCCACCGTTGCTGGCGGTGATCGTCGATGGGGTAAATCGCCAGCTACCGGAAGTGCTGACGCAACCGGTGCTGTGGCAGGCGCTGTGGACCTCGTTGCGTATTGCGCTGGCGGCAGGCGTATTGTGCGTGGTGCTGACCATGATGCTGCTGTGGAGCAGTCGCGAACTGCGGGCGCGGCAAAAAATACTGGCGGGTCAGGCGCTGGAGATGAGCGGCATGTTGATCCTCGCCATGCCGGGTATTGTACTGGCAACGGGTTTCTTTTTGCTGCTCAACAATACGACTGGCCTGCCGCAATCTGCTGACGGCATTGTGATTTTCACCAATGCGTTAATGGCGATCCCTTACGCGCTGAAGGTGCTGGAAAATCCGATGCGCGATATCACCACCCGCTACAGCATGTTGTGTCAGTCGCTGGGCATTGAAGGCTGGTCGCGCTTAAAAGTGGTCGAGTTTCGCGCGCTGAAACGCCCGCTGGCGCAGGCGTTGGCCTTTGCCTGTGTGCTGTCGATTGGTGATTTTGGCGTGGTGGCGTTGTTCGGTAACGACGATTTCCGCACCCTGCCGTTTTATCTCTACCAGCAAATTGGCTCTTATCGCAGCCAGGACGGTGCGGTCACCGCGTTAATTCTGCTGCTGCTCTGTTTTCTGCTGTTTACCGTGATTGAAAAACTACCGGGGCGAAATGTTAAAACTGACTGATATCACCTGGCTTTACCACCATTTGCCGATGCGTTTTAGCTTAACGGTGGAACGCGGCGAGCAGGTGGCGATCCTCGGGCCAAGCGGCGCAGGTAAAAGTACCCTGCTGAATTTGATCGCCGGTTTTCTGACGCCAGCCAGCGGTTCGCTGACTATCGACGGCGTTGAGCACACCACGACGCCGCCGTCACGCCGTCCGGTGTCAATGCTGTTTCAGGAAAACAACCTGTTCAGTCACCTGAAGGTAGCGCAGAACATCGGGCTGGGGCTAAATCCGGGATTGAAGTTGAACGCGGTACAACAGGAGAAAATGCACGCTATCGCCCGTCAGATGGGGATTGATAATTTAATGGCGCGGTTGCCTGGCGAGCTTTCCGGCGGTCAGCGGCAGCGCGTAGCGTTAGCGCGTTGTCTGGTACGCGAACAGCCGATTTTATTGCTTGATGAACCGTTCTCCGCGCTCGATCCGGCGTTACGTCAGGAGATGTTGACGCTGGTGAGCACGAGCTGCCAGCAGCAAAAAATGACGCTGTTGATGGTATCGCACAGTGTGGAAGATGCGGCGCGGATCGCCACGCGCTCGGTGGTGGTCGCCGACGGGCGCATCGCCTGGCAGGGTAAGACTGATGAGTTGTTGAGCGGTAAGGCGAGTGCTTCGGCGCTGTTGGGAATTACAGGTTAAAAGCGCACGGACAGTCCCCTCGCCCCTCTGGGGAGAGGGTTAGGGTGAGGGGAACAAACCAGCGCCGGTGCAAACTATCCCCTAAACCCCAACCACTTTACGCAAAATATCGATATACACCGGCATCAACGGATGGCGAATTAACACCACCAGCGCCACCACGCCAGTGGCAGATATCAACGGTGTCAGCCACAACAAATGACCACGCGACAAATAATGACTTAAACGGTCAGTTGCTTTACCGCTGCGCCATAACCGCCAACACAGCCAGCCGCCAACCCACAAAAACACCGCCGTCGCCAGCAACAGCCACTTAAACTCACCGCTCTGCATTCCGGCAGGAATATCAATCGCCGCGCCCGCCAGAATCCCCGGCAGGAAGTAAAACGGCGGCCACAACAAACAGCCGATAATATTTGGCGTGATAAATTTCGCCACCGGCAGATCCAGCATCCCCGCCACCATTGGCACCAGCGGACGCGTCGGGCCGACAAAACGACCGACCAGAATGGTGAACATGCTGTGCTGATGCAGCGCATGTTCGGTTTTGTCGAGTAGTGCTTTGTTTTTCTTCAGAAATGACCAACGATGCAACGGCTTTTTAAAACGCCAGCCCAGCCAGAAGGAGATCCAGTCACCCATCAGGCAGCCAATAATCCCTGCCAGCCAGGCGTGCCAGAAACTTAACTCGCCACTGCCAATCAGCGCCCCCAGCCCCGCCATCAGCACCGTACCGGGTAGAATCAACCCGACCAGCGCCAGCGACTCCAGAAAAGCCACCAATAACACCGCCATCAATGAGTACACGGTGGATTGGGTAATAAAGTGTTCCAGCAATGCTTGCATAATGTGCCTGTCAAAGGGACGAAGCAGGGATTCTGCAAACCCATTGCCACTCCGTCAAGCCATCAATTGTCTGATTCGTTACCAGTTATGACAACCTGACAGCTACATCATTCACTTTTTCTTCACAACCGGCACGGAACTCACTAGGACTCGCCCCGGTACATTTTTTAAATACCCTGGAAAAATAGAGTTGATCATCAAAGCCGACATTGCGCCCGACGGTGGCGATAGGCATCCGGGTGGTGCTCAAAAGCAGCTTCGCCTGACTAATGCGCTGGTCCTCGCGCCAGCTTAAGACGCTAATCCCTAACTGCTGGCGGAACAGATGTGACAGACGCGACGGCGACAGGCAGACATGCTGCGCGACGCTGGCGATATCAAAATTGCTGTCCGCCAGGTGATCGCTGATGTACTGACAAGCCTCGCGTACCCGATTATCCATCGGCGGATGGAGCGACTCATTAATCGCTTCCATACGCCGCAATAACAATTGCTCAAGAAGATTTATCGCCAGTAATTCCGAATAGCGCCCTTCCCCTTGTCCGGCATTAATGATTTGCCCGAACAGATCGCTGAAATGCGGCTGGTGCGCTTCATCCGGGCGAAAGAAACCGGTATTGGCAAATATTGACGGCCAGTTAAGCCATTCATGCCAGTAAGCGCGCGGACGAAAGTAAACCCACTGGTGATACCATTCACGAGCCTCCGGATGACGACCGTAGTGATGAATTTCTCCCGGCGGGAACAGCAAAATATCGCCCGGCCGACAGACAAATTCTCGCCCCTGATTTTTTACCACCCCCTGACCGCGAATGGTGAGATTGAGGATATAACCTTTCATTCCCAGCGGTCGGTCGATAAAAAAATCGAGATAACCGTTGGCCTCAATCGGCGTTAACCCCGCCACCAGATGGGCGTTAAACGAGTAACCCGGCAGCAGGGGATCATTTTGCGCTTCAGCCATACTTTTCATACTCCCGCCAATCAGAGAAGAAACCAATTGTCCATATTGCATTAAACATCATCAGCATTGCGTCTCTGGTGGGCTATCTTCACTAATCCAACCGGCAACCCCGCTTGTGAAAAGCATTTTGTAACAAGGAGGGACGAAAGCCATGACAAAAACGCGTAACAAAAGTGTCTATAATCGCGGCAGAAAAGTCCACATTGATTATTTGCACGGCGTCACACTTTGCTATGCAATAGCATTTTTATCCATAAGATTAGCGAATACTGCCTGACTGTTTTTATCGCAACTCTCTACTGTTTCTCCATACCCGTTTTTTTTGGATGGAGTGAAACGATGGCGATTGCAATTGGCCTCGATTTTGGCAGTGATTCTGTGCGAGCTTTGGCGGTGGACTGCGCCACCGGTGAAGAGATCGCCACCAGCGTAGAGTGGTATCCCCGTTGGCAGAAAGGGCAATTTTGTGATGCCCCGAATAACCAGTTCCGTCATCATCCGCGTGACTACATTGAGTCAATGGAAGCGGCGCTGAAAACCGTGCTTGCAGAGCTTAGCGCCGAACAGCGCGCAACTGTGGTCGGAATTGGCGTGGACAGCACCGGCTCGACGCCCGCACCGATTGACGCTGACGGTAACGTGCTGGCGCTGCGCCCGGAGTTTGCCGAAAACCCGAACGCGATGTTCGTATTGTGGAAAGACCACACTGCGGTTGAAGAAGCAGAAGAGATCACCCGCTTATGTCACACACCGGGCAACGTTGACTACTCCCGCTATATTGGCGGTATTTATTCCAGCGAATGGTTCTGGGCGAAAATTCTCCACGTTACCCGTCAGGACAACGCTGTTGCGCAATCTGCCGCATCGTGGGTTGAGCTGTGCGATTGGGTGCCAGCCCTGCTTTCCGGCACCACCCGCCCGCAGGATATCCGTCGTGGACGTTGCAGCGCCGGGCATAAATCACTGTGGCACGAAAGCTGGGGCGGCCTGCCACCAGCCAGTTTCTTTGATGAGCTGGATCCAATCCTCAACCGTCATTTACCTTCCCCGCTATTCACTGATACCTGGACTGCCGATATTCCGGTGGGCACCTTATGTCCGGAATGGGCGCAGCGTCTCGGCCTGCCTGAAAGCGTGGTGATTTCCGGCGGCGCGTTTGACTGCCATATGGGCGCAGTTGGCGCAGGCGCACAGCCTAACGCGCTGGTAAAAGTTATCGGCACTTCCACCTGCGACATTCTGATTGCCAACAAACACAGCGTCGGTGAACGCGCGGTGAAAGGTATTTGCGGCCAGGTTGATGGCAGCGTGGTGCCTGGATTTATCGGTCTGGAAGCAGGCCAATCGGCCTTTGGTGATATCTACGCCTAGTTTGGTCGCGTACTCGGCTGGCCGCTGGAACAGCTTGCCGCCCAGCATCCGGAACTGAAAGAGCAAATCAACGCCAGCCAGAAACAACTGCTTCCGGCGCTGACCGAGGCGTGGGCCAAAAATCCGTCTCTGGATCACCTGCCGGTGGTGCTCGACTGGTTTAACGGCCGCCGCACACCGAACGCAAACCAACGCCTGAAAGGGGTGATTACCGATCTCAATCTCGCTACCGACGCCCCGGCGCTGTTCGGCGGTTTGATTGCCGCCACCGCCTTTGGCGCTCGCGCGATTATGGAATGCTTCACCGATCAGGGGATCGCCGTCAATAACGTGATGGCGCTGGGCGGCATCGCGCGGAAAAACCAGGTCATTATGCAGGCCTGCTGCGACGTGCTGAATCGCCCGCTGCAAATTGTTGCCTCTGATCAGTGCTGTGCGCTCGGTGCGGCGATTTTCGCTGCCGTCGCCGCGAAAGTGCACGCAGACATCCCATCAGCACAGCAAAAAATGGCCAGTGCGGTAGAAAAAACCCTGCAACCGCGCACCGAACAGGCACAACGCTTTGAACAGCTTTATCGCCGCTATCAGCAATGGGCGATGAGCGCCGAACAACACTATCTTCCAACTTCCGCCCCGGCACAGGCTGCCCAGGCCGTTCCGACTCTATAAGGACACGACTATGACGATTTTTGATAATTATGAAGTGTGGTTTGTCATTGGCAGCCAACATCTTTACGGCCCAGAGACTCTGCGTCAGGTCACCCAACATGCCGAGCACGTCGTTAATGCGCTGAATACTGAAGCGAAACTGCCCTGCAAACTGGTGCTGAAACCGCTGGGCACCACGCCGGATGAAATCACCGCTATTTGCCGCGACGCCAATTACGACGATCGTTGCGCCGGTCTGGTGGTGTGGCTGCACACTTTCTCCCCGGCAAAAATGTGGATCAACGGCCTGACCATGCTCAACAAACCGTTGCTGCAATTCCACACCCAGTTCAACGCGGCGCTGCCGTGGGACAGCATCGACATGGACTTTATGAACCTGAACCAGACCGCGCACGGCGGCCGCGAGTTCGGCTTCATCGGCGCGCGTATGCGTCAGCAACATGCCGTCGTTACCGGTCACTGGCAGGATAAGCAAGCGCATGAGCGTATCGGCTCCTGGATGCGTCAGGCGGTATCTAAACAGGATACCCGTCATCTGAAAGTCTGCCGTTTTGGCGACAACATGCGTGAAGTGGCGGTCACTGACGGCGATAAAGTTGCCGCACAGATCAAGTTCGGTTTCTCGGTGAATACCTGGGCGGTTGGCGATCTGGTGCAGGTGGTAAACTCCATCAGCGATGGCGATGTTAACGCGCTGGTCGATGAGTACGAAAGCAGCTACATCATGACGCCTGCCACACAAATCCACGGCGAAAAACGGCAGAACGTGCTGGAAGCGGCACGTATTGAGCTGGGGATGAAGCGTTTCCTGGAACAAGGTGGCTTCCACGCGTTCACCACCACCTTTGAAGATTTGCACGGCCTGAAACAGCTTCCGGGTCTCGCCGTACAGCGTCTGATGCAGCAGGGTTACGGCTTTGCGGGCGAAGGCGACTGGAAAACTGCCGCCCTGCTTCGCATCATGAAGGTGATGTCAACCGGTCTGCAGGGCGGCACCTCCTTTATGGAGGACTACACCTATCACTTCGAGAAAGGTAATGATCTGGTGCTCGGCTCCCATATGCTGGAAGTCTGCCCATCGATCGCCGCAGAAGAGAAACCGATCCTCGACGTTCAGCACCTTGGCATTGGCGGTAAAGACGATCCTGCCCGCCTGATCTTCAACACCCAAACCGGCCCTGCGATTGTCGCCAGCTTGATTGATCTCGGCGATCGTTACCGTCTGCTGGTTAACTGCATCGACACGGTGAAAACCCCGCACTCCTTGCCGAAACTACCGGTGGCGAATGCGCTGTGGAAAGCGCAGCCAGATCTGCCAACCGCTTCCGAAGCGTGGATCCTCGCCGGCGGCGCGCACCATACCGTCTTCAGCCATGCGCTGAACCTGAACGATATGCGCCAGTTTGCCGAGATGCACGACATTGAAATCACGGTGATTGATAACGACACCCGCCTGCCTGCGTTTAAAGACGCGCTGCGCTGGAACGAAGTGTATTACGGATTTCGTCGCTAAGTAGTCGCATCAGGCATTCAACGCCTGATGCGACGCTGGCGCGTCTTATCAGGCCTACACGCTGCGATTTTGTAGGCCGGATAAGCAAAACACATTCGGCATTCAACGCCTGATGCGACGCTAGCGCGTCTTATCAGGCCTACACGCTGCGATTTTGTAGGCCGGATAAGCAAAGCGCATCCGGCATTCTTTTCCCCCTCGCCCCTTTGGGGAGAGGGCCGGGGTGAGGGGAAATGACCTCTCTGGAGTCAACATGTTAGAAGATCTCAAACGCCAGGTATTAGAAGCCAATCTGGCGCTCCCAAAACACAACCTGGTCACGCTGACCTGGGGCAACGTCAGCGCCGTTGATCGCGAGCGCGGCGTCTTTGTGATCAAACCTTCCGGCGTCGATTACAGCGTCATGACCGCCGACGATATGGTCGTGGTCAGTATCGAAACCGGTGAAGTGGTTGAGGGCAAGAAAAAGCCCTCCTCCGACACGCCAACTCACCGGTTGCTCTATCAGGCATTCCCGTCCATTGGCGGCATTGTGCATACGCACTCGCGCCACGCCACCATCTGGGCGCAGGCGGGTCAGTCGATTCCAGCAACCGGCACCACCCACGCCGACTATTTCTACGGCACCATTCCCTGCACCCGCAAAATGACCGACGCAGAAATCAACGGTGAATATGAGTGGGAAACCGGTAACGTCATCGTAGAAACCTTCGAAAAACAGGGTATCGATGCGGCGCAAATGCCAGGCGTGCTGGTGCATTCTCACGGTCCGTTTGCGTGGGGTAAAAATGCCGAAGATGCGGTGCACAACGCCATCGTGCTGGAAGAAGTTGCTTATATGGGGATTTTCTGCCGTCAGTTAGCGCCGCAGTTACCGGATATGCAACAAACATTGCTGGATAAGCACTATCTGCGTAAGCATGGCGCGAAGGCATATTACGGCCAGTAATGACTGTATAAAACCACAGCCAGTCAACCAAAACCAGGCTATACTCAAGCCTGGTTTTTTATTGGATTTTCAGCGTGGCGCAGGCAGGTTTTATCTTAACCCGACACTGGCGGGACACCCCGCAAGGAACCGAAGTTTCCTTTTGGTTAGCGACGGACAACGGGCCGTTGCAGGTCACGCTTGCGCCGCAAGAGTCCGTGGCGTTTATTCCCGCTGATCACGTTCCCCGCACTCAACATATTTTGCAGGGTGAGCAAGGATTTCGCCTGACGCCGCTGGCGTTAAAGGATTTTCACCGCCAGCCGGTGTATGGCCTTTATTGTCGCGCCCATCGCCAGTTGATGAATTACGAAAAGCGCCTGCGTGAAGCTGGCGTTACCGTTTACGAGGCCGATGTGCGCCCGCCAGAACGCTATCTGATGGAACGGTTTATTACCGCTCCGGTGTGGGTCGAGGGTGATTTGCGTGATGGCGCTATCGTTAATGCTCGCCTGAAACCGCATCCCGACTACCGCCCGCCGCTCAAGTGGGTCTCTATAGATATTGAAACCACCCGCCACGGTGAGCTGTACTGCATCGGCCTGGAAGGTTGCGGGCAGCGCATCGTTTATATGCTGGGGCCAGAGAATGGCGACGCCTCCTCGCTCGATTTCGAACTGGAATACGTCGCCAGCCGCCCGCAGCTACTGGAAAAACTCAACGCCTGGTTTGCCAACCACGATCCCGATGTGATCATCGGCTGGAACGTGGTGCAGTTCGATCTGCGAATGCTGCAAAAACATGCTGAGAGATACCGCATTCCGCTGCGTCTGGGGCGTGATAACAGCGAGCTGGAGTGGCGTGAGCACGGCTTTAAAAACGGCGTCTTTTTTGCCCAGGCCAAAGGCCGGCTAATTATCGACGGTATCGAGGCGCTAAAATCCGCGTTCTGGAATTTCTCTTCATTCTCGCTGGAAACTGTCGCTCAGGAGCTGTTAGGCGAAGGCAAATCTATCGATAACCCGTGGGATCGGATGGACGAGATTGACCGCCGTTTCGCCGAAGATAAACCTGCGCTTGCGACTTATAACCTGAAAGATTGCGAGCTGGTCACCCAGATCTTCCACAAAACCGAAATCATGCCGTTTTTACTCGAACGGGCGACGGTTAACGGCCTGCCTGTAGATCGCCACGGGGGTTCGGTGGCGGCGTTTGGTCATCTCTATTTTCCGCGAATGCATCGCGCTGGTTATGTCGCGCCTAATCTCGGCGAAGTGCCGCCGCACGCCAGCCCTGGCGGCTACGTGATGGATTCGCGACCAGGGCTGTATGATTCGGTGCTGGTGCTGGACTACAAAAGCCTGTACCCGTCGATCATCCGCACCTTTCTGATTGATCCCGTCGGGCTGGTGGAAGGCATGGCGCACCCCGATCCAGAGCACAGTACCGAAGGTTTTCTCGAAGCCTGGTTCTCGCGGGAAAAACATTGCCTGCCAGAGATCGTAACTAACATCTGGCATGGACGCGATGAAGCCAAACGTCAGGGCAATAAGCCGCTGTCGCAGGCGCTGAAGATCATTATGAATGCCTTTTATGGCGTGCTTGGTACGACCGCCTGCCGGTTCTTCGATCCGCGCCTGGCGTCGTCGATCACCATGCGCGGACATCAGATCATGCGGCAAACCAAAGCGTTAATTGAAGCGCAAGGCTATGACGTGATCTACGGCGACACCGACTCAACGTTTGTCTGGCTGAAAGGCGCACATTCGGAAGAAGGGGCGGCGAAAATCGGTCGTACACTGGTGCAGCACGTTAACGCCTGGTGGGCTGAAACGCTGCAAAAACAACGGCTGACCAGCGCACTGGAACTGGAGTATGAAACTCATTTCTGCCGTTTTCTGATGCCAACCATTCGCGGAGCCGATACCGGCAGTAAAAAGCGTTATGCCGGGCTGATTCAGGAGGGTGACAAACAGCGGATGGTATTTAAAGGGCTGGAAACGGTGCGCACCGACTGGACGCCACTGGCTCAGCAGTTTCAGCAGGAGCTGTATTTGCGCATCTTTCGCAACGAGCCATATCAGGATTATATCCGCGAGACCATCGACAAACTGATGGCAGGTGAACTGGATGCGCGGCTGGTTTACCGTAAACGCCTTCGCCGTCCGCTGAGCGAATATCAGCGTAATGTGCCGCCTCATGTACGCGCCGCACGCCTTGCCGATGAAGAAAACCAAAAGCGTGGTCGTCCTTTGCAATATCAGAACCGTGGCACGATTAAATATGTCTGGACCATAAACGGCCCGGAACCGCTGGACTATCAACGTTCACCGCTGGATTACGAACACTATCTGACTCGCCAGCTTCAACCGGTGGCGGAAGGAATACTCCCTTTTATTGAGGATAATTTTGCTACACTTATGACCGGGCAACTTGGGCTATTTTGAGCAAAAAAAAGAGTTCGTCAGATACCATTTTGATGCGTGACGAATCCTTTGCCATCCAGTACCATAGCGCCCTTTCCATTCCTGGACCTGAATAACGCCACTACCACATAAGCCCGGTAGCGGGTAGTTATTGCCTGCAATTAAAGATATAGAGCCGAACACATATGCCTTTTACACTTGGTCAACGCTGGATCAGCGATACAGAAAGCGAATTGGGACTTGGAACCGTTGTCGCGGTGGATGCGCGAACTGTCACTCTGCTTTTCCCATCTACGGGTGAAAACCGTCTGTACGCACGCAGTGATTCCCCCGTGACCCGCGTGATGTTCAACCCTGGTGATACCATTACCAGCCACGATGGCTGGCAGATGCAAGTTGAAGAAGTAAAAGAAGAAAATGGCTTGCTGACCTATATCGGTACTCGCCTGGATACTGAAGAAGCCGGCGTGGCCCTGCGCGAAGTTTTCCTTGATAGCAAACTGGTGTTCAGCAAACCGCAGGACCGTCTGTTTGCCGGGCAGATTGACCGTATGGACCGCTTTGCGCTGCGTTATCGCGCGCGTAAGTATTCCAGCGAACAGTTCCGTATGCCGTACAGCGGCCTGCGCGGTCAGCGTACCAGTCTGATCCCGCACCAGCTCAACATCGCTCATGATGTTGGTCGCCGCCACGCGCCGCGCGTTCTGCTCGCTGACGAAGTGGGTTTAGGGAAAACCATTGAAGCTGGGATGATCCTGCATCAGCAGTTGCTCTCTGGCGCTGCTGAACGTGTGCTGATTATCGTCCCGGAAACTTTACAGCATCAGTGGCTGGTAGAAATGCTGCGCCGTTTCAACCTGCGTTTTGCTCTGTTTGATGATGAGCGTTATGCCGAAGCTCAGCACGATGCTTACAACCCGTTCGATACCGAACAGTTGGTGATTTGCTCGCTGGATTTTGCCCGTCGTAGCAAACAGCGTCTGGAACATCTCTGTGAAGCCGAGTGGGACCTGCTGGTGGTCGATGAAGCGCATCACCTGGTGTGGAGCGAAGATGCGCCGAGCCGTGAATATCAGGCCATTGAACAACTGGCAGAGCATGTGCCGGGCGTTCTGCTGCTGACCGCAACCCCGGAACAGCTGGGGATGGAAAGCCACTTCGCCCGTCTGCGTCTGCTGGACCCGAACCGTTTCCACGATTTCGCGCAATTCGTTGAAGAGCAGAAAAATTATCGTCCGGTTGCGGACGCCGTTGCCATGCTGCTGGCAGGTAACAAACTGAGCAATGACGAACTGAACATGCTCGGTGAGATGATCGGCGAACAGGATATCGAGCCGCTGTTGCAAGCAGCAAACAGCGACAGCGAAGATGCCCAGAGCGCCCGTCAGGAACTGGTTTCGATGCTGATGGATCGCCACGGCACCAGCCGCGTGCTGTTCCGTAACACCCGTAACGGCGTAAAAGGCTTCCCGAAACGCGAGCTGCACACCATTAAGCTGCCGCTGCCGACGCAGTATCAGACGGCTATTAAAGTGTCCGGCATTATGGGCGCACGTAAAAGTGCGGAAGACCGCGCCCGCGATATGCTCTATCCGGAGCGTATTTATCAGGAATTTGAAGGCGATAACGCCACCTGGTGGAACTTTGATCCGCGCGTTGAGTGGCTGATGGGCTATCTGACCAGTCATCGCTCACAGAAAGTGTTGGTGATCTGCGCCAAAGCCGCCACCGCGCTGCAACTAGAGCAGGTGCTTCGCGAACGTGAAGGTATTCGCGCAGCTGTGTTCCACGAAGGCATGTCGATTATCGAACGTGACCGCGCAGCCGCCTGGTTCGCCGAAGAAGATACCGGCGCACAGGTGCTGCTGTGCTCGGAAATCGGTTCTGAAGGACGTAACTTCCAGTTCGCCAGCCACATGGTAATGTTCGATCTACCGTTCAACCCAGACCTGCTGGAGCAGCGTATTGGTCGTCTGGATCGTATCGGTCAGGCGCACGATATTCAGATCCACGTACCTTATCTGGAAAAAACCGCTCAGTCGGTGCTGGTACGCTGGTATCACGAAGGTCTGGATGCGTTCGAGCACACCTGCCCGACCGGACGTACTATCTACGATAGCGTGTACAACGATCTGATTAACTACCTGGCTTCACCCGATCAAACCGAAGGCTTTGACGATCTGATCAAAAACTGCCGCGAGCAACACGAAGCCCTGAAAGCACAACTGGAGCAGGGTCGTGACCGCCTGCTGGAGATCCACTCCAACGGTGGCGAAAAAGCCCAGGCACTGGCAGAAAGCATTGAAGAGCAGGATGACGATACCAACCTGATCGCCTTCGCCATGAACCTGTTCGATATTATCGGTATTAATCAGGACGATCGCGGCGACAACATGATCGTGCTGACGCCGTCCGATCATATGCTGGTGCCGGACTTCCCGGGCTTGTCGGAAGACGGTATTACCATCACCTTTGATCGTGAAGTGGCGCTGGCGCGTGAAGATGCGCAGTTTATTACCTGGGAACATCCGCTGATCCGCAACGGTCTGGATCTGATCCTTTCTGGCGATACTGGTAGCAGCACGATTTCACTGTTGAAAAACAAAGCGTTGCCGGTAGGTACGCTGTTGGTGGAGCTGATTTACGTGGTTGAAGCACAAGCGCCGAAGCAGTTGCAGCTTAACCGCTTCCTGCCACCGACGCCGGTACGTATGCTGCTGGATAAAAACGGCAACAACCTGGCGGCACAGGTGGAGTTTGAAACCTTTAACCGTCAGCTTAACGCAGTGAATCGCCACACCGGTAGCAAGCTGGTTAACGCCGTACAGCAAGAGGTTCACGCTATCCTGCAACTGGGTGAAGCGCAGATTGAGAAGTCTGCCCGTGCACTGATCGATGCGGCGCGTAACGAAGCTGACGAAAAACTGTCTGCGGAACTGTCGCGTCTGGAAGCACTGCGCGCAGTGAACCCGAACATTCGTGACGACGAACTGGCCGCCATTGAAAGCAACCGTCAGCAGGTAATGGAAAGTCTGGATCAGGCAGGCTGGCGTCTGGATGCCCTGCGTTTAATCGTTGTGACGCATCAGTAACGGAGCCGAAGATGGGGATGGAAAACTACAATCCGCCGCAGGAACCCTGGCTGGTTGTCCTGTATCAGGATGATCACATTATGGTGGTCAACAAGCCGAGCGGTTTGTTGTCTGTGCCGGGGCGCCTGGAAGAGCACAAAGACAGCGTGATGACGCGCATTCAGCGTGATTATCCGCAGGCGGAATCGGTGCATCGTCTGGATATGGCCACCAGCGGCGTGATTGTAGTGGCGCTGACTAAAGCTGCGGAGCGGGAATTAAAACGCCAGTTCCGCGAGCGCGAGCCGAAAAAACAGTATGTGGCTCGCGTCTGGGGGCATCCATCCCCTGCGGAAGGTCTGGTGGATCTGCCGTTGATTTGCGACTGGCCAAACCGCCCGAAACAGAAAGTCTGTTACGAAACGGGTAAGCCTGCGCAGACAGAATATGAAGTCGTGGATTATGCGGCGGATAACACGGCAAGAGTGGTGTTAAGGCCGATTACCGGACGTTCGCATCAGCTACGTGTGCATATGCTGGCGCTGGGGCATCCGATTCTCGGCGATCGTTTTTATGCTTCACCAGAAGCCAGGGCGATGGCACCGCGTTTGCTGCTACATGCAGAGATGTTGACGATTACCCATCCGGCATATGGCAATAGTATGACGTTTAAGGCGCCAGCGGATTTTTGATAGTGACGACGGCGCAGTCCGGTAGTCCGGATAAGGCGTTCACGCCGCATCCGGCAATTTGTGCCGCCGGATGCGACGCTGACGCGTCTTATCCGGCCTACAATTTCTCACTCGCTCTGAAACTTATTTAAACCCTTTCTGCTGCTTAATCAGCTCATACGCCTGCTGAATTTCCTGCGCTTTCTGCTTCGCCATCTCCATCATTTCTGGCGGCAGACCTTTCGCTACCAGCTTATCGGGATGGTGTTCGCTCATCAGCTTACGGTAGGCTCGTTTAATGGTGGTTGCATCGTCCGTCGGCTTCACGCCCAGCACGTTACAGGCATCTTCCAGTGTCGGGCCACGCTGCGCTTGCTGCCAGTTACCACCGCCAGATTGCTGCTGATAACCGCCGCCAAATTGCGCCCCACCCTGCATCATGCGCAGAAACTGGTCAAACTGGGCGCGGGAGATCCCTAACTCTTCAGCAATCACATACAGCACCGCCCGTTCATTCGGGTGCAGTGAACCATCAGCAAACGCCGCCTGAATCTGGATCTCCAGAAACATACGAATTAAGTCGAAACGACCAAAGCAAACACTACGAAACTGACGCATCTTTTCGCGCAGCGGGTAATTGTCTGATTTTCCCACCCGAAATGCATTTTGCGCCGCAGTACGGGAAGCACCGTGTAAATTCATCCGATCCATGAGCAATGTGGCAATATGAATATCAGCCTCAGTAACACGTCCTTTGGATTTGGTTAAATGCCCCATTACTTCAAAAGTGGTGGCAAAAAACAGCGCCTGACGCTCGCGCTGGTTGGCGAACCACGCCATTTTGCGGCTGCGGGCTTTATCAAACATATGGCCGATTAACAGACCTAATACAACGCCCCAAAAGCCGCCGCCCATCAGTAAGGCCACGGCCACGCCAATGATTTTTCCCCAATACTGCATATATTCCCCAAATCGACACACGGATATCAGGGCTATCTCCCACAATATAAAGGTGCTTTTACCGTTTTCCGGCTGCGGTCAATTGTGGGACATCGCCTATAATTTGCATTATCATACCTGTCATTCAATGCCGTGCCTAACACCACTGACGCTATTCGGACAGGATTAACACTAGCGTAGAGATGACGAGTACGTTAGTCTCTGACCGTTTGTCACGCGCAACGTTACCGATGATGGAACAATAAAATCAACGTATGAAAAAACGTATCCCCACTCTCCTGGCCACCATGATTGCCACCGCCCTTTATAGTCAACAGGGACTGGCAGCCGACCTCGCCTCACAGTGCATGTTGGGCGTGCCAAGCTATGACCGTCCTCTGGTACAGGGCGATACTAACGACTTACCCGTGACGATTAATGCTGACCACGCAAAGGGGAATTACCCCGATGACGCCGTGTTTACTGGCAGCGTAGATATCATGCAGGGTAACAGCCGTCTGCAGGCCGACGAAGTGCAGCTCCATCAAAAAGAGGCACCAGGACAACCGGAGCCGATACGTACTGTTGATGCGCTCGGTAATGTCCATTACGACGATAACCAGGTGATCCTCAAAGGGCCGAAAGGCTGGGCGAATCTGAACACCAAAGATACCAACGTCTGGGAAGGTGATTACCAGATGGTGGGTCGCCAGGGTCGTGGTAAAGCGGACCTGATGAAACAACGTGGCGAAAACCGCTACACCATTCTGGATAACGGTAGCTTTACTTCCTGTCTGCCAGGTTCTGATACCTGGAGCGTGGTAGGTAGCGAAATTATTCATGACCGCGAAGAACAAGTTGCGGAGATCTGGAACGCCCGCTTTAAAGTGGGTCCGGTTCCGATCTTTTACAGCCCGTATTTGCAGTTGCCGGTGGGTGATAAACGCCGTTCTGGTTTCTTGATCCCGAACGCCAAATACACCACCACCAACTACTTTGAGTTCTATCTGCCATATTACTGGAACATCGCGCCAAATATGGATGCCACCATCACGCCGCATTATATGCATCGTCGTGGCAACATCATGTGGGAGAACGAATTCCGTTATCTCACCCAGGCAGGCGCAGGCTTGATGGAACTGGATTATCTGCCTTCGGATAAAGTCTATGAAGATGAACATCCAGAAGATAGCAATTCACGCCGTTGGTTGTTCTACTGGCAACACTCCGGAGTGATGGACCAGGTTTGGCGCTTTAACATCGACTACACCAAAGTCAGCGATCCCAGCTATTTCAATGACTTCGATAACAAGTACGGTTCCAGTACTGACGGCTACGCAACGCAAAAATTCAGCGTTGGCTATGCAGTGCAGAACTTTGACGCCACGCTTTCGCATAAACAATTCCAGGTTTTTGATGATACCAGTGGCAACAGCTACGCCGCTGAACCGCAGTTAGACGTCAATTACTACCATAACGATCTCGGTCCGTTTGATACCCGCATCTATGGTCAGGCTGTGCATTTTGTAAATACCAATAGCAATATGCCAGAAGCCACACGTCTGCACCTTGAACCGACAATCAATCTTCCGTTGTCGAATAACTGGGGGAGTCTGAATACCGAAGCCAAACTGATGGCGACGCATTATCAACAGACCAATCTTGACTGGTATAACAGCAACCCACAAAACAATAAGTTGGCAGATTCTGTTAACCGTGTAATGCCGCAATTCAAAGTTGACGGCAAAATGGTCTTTGAACGCGATATGGAAATGCTGGCGCCGGGTTACACCCAGACGCTGGAACCGCGCGCGCAATACCTGTATGTGCCGTATCGCGATCAGAGCGATATCTACAACTACGACTCGTCTCTGCTGCAATCTGACTACTCTGGCCTGTTCCGGGACCGGACTTACGGTGGTCTTGACCGTATTGCTTCGGCTAACCAGGTGACGACCGGTGTCACAACTCGCGTATATGATGACGCAGCCGTTGAACGTTTTAATATTTCCGTTGGTCAAATCTACTACTTCACGGAGTCTCGCACCGGCGATGACAACATAACATGGGAGAATGACGACAAAACGGGCTCACTGGTATGGGCAGGCGATACCTACTGGCGCATCTCCGAACGCTGGGGATTGCGTGGCGGCATTCAGTACGATACTCGTCTGGATAACGTAGCCACCAGTAACACCAGCATTGAATACCGTCGGGATGAAGACCGTCTGGTACAGCTGAACTACCGCTACGCCAGCCCGGAATATATTCAGGCTACGCTGCCTAAGTACTATTCCACCGCCGAGCAGTACAAAAACGGTATTTCGCAGGTAGGCGCAGTCGCCAGCTGGCCAATCGCCGATCGTTGGTCAATTGTCGGGGCTTACTACTACGACACCAATGCGAACAAGCAAGCCGACTCAATGTTAGGCGTGCAATACAGCTCCTGCTGCTATGCGATTCGCGTCGGTTACGAGCGGAAGCTGAACGGTTGGGATAACGATAAACAACATGCGGTATATGACAACGCAATCGGCTTTAACATCGAACTTCGCGGCCTGAGCTCTAACTACGGTCTCGGTACGCAAGAGATGCTGCGTTCGAACATTTTGCCGTATCAAAACTCTTTGTGATTTGTTGATTTACCACGTAATCCGCAGTGCGGTTAATTGAAATGGAAAAAGTATGAAGAACTGGAAAACGCTGCTTCTCGGTATCGCGATGATCGCGAATACCAGTTTCGCTGCCCCCCAGGTAGTCGATAAAGTCGCAGCCATCGTCAATAACGGCGTCGTGCTGGAAAGCGACGTTGATGGATTAATGCAGTCGGTAAAAATGAATGCCGCCCAGGCAAGGCAGCAACTTCCTGATGACGCGACGCTGCGCCACCAAATCATGGAGCGTTTGATCATGGATCAAATCCTCTTGCAGATGGGGCAGAAAATGGGAGTGAAAATCTCCGATGAGCAGCTCGATCAGGCAATTGCCAATATTGCCAAACAGAACAACATGACGCTGGATCAGATGCGCAGCCGCCTGGCCTACGATGGTCTGAACTACAACACCTATCGTAACCAGATCCGCAAAGAGATGATTATCTCTGAAGTGCGTAACAACGAAGTGCGTCGTCGCATCACCATCCTGCCGCAGGAAGTTGAAGCTCTGGCGCAACAAGTCGGTAATCAAAACGATGCCAGCACTGAGCTGAACTTAAGCCACATCCTGATCCCGCTGCCGGAAAACCCGTCTTCTGAGCAGGTAAACGAAGCGGAAACACAGGCGCGTGCCATTGTCGATCAGGCGCGTAATGGCGCTGATTTCGGTAAACTGGCGATCGCTCACTCTGCCGATCAGCAGGCGCTGAACGGCGGCCAGATGGGCTGGGGTCGCATTCAGGAACTGCCGGGAATTTTCGCCCAGGCATTAAGCACCGCGAAGAAAGGCGATATTGTTGGTCCGATTCGTTCTGGCGTTGGCTTCCATATCCTGAAAGTTAACGATCTGCGCGGCGAAAGCAAAAATATTTCGGTAACCGAAGTTCATGCTCGCCATATTCTGCTGAAACCGTCGCCGATCATGACTGACGAACAGGCTCGCGTAAAACTGGAGCAAATTGCAGCGGACATCAAGAGTGGTAAAACCACGTTTGCCGCTGCGGCGAAAGAGTTCTCTCAGGATCCAGGCTCTGCCAACCAGGGCGGCGATCTCGGCTGGGCTACGCCAGATATTTTCGATCCGGCCTTCCGTGACGCGTTGACCCGCCTGAACAAAGGTCAAATGAGCGCACCGGTTCACTCTTCATTCGGCTGGCATTTAATCGAACTACTGGATACCCGTAATGTCGATAAAACCGACGCTGCGCAGAAAGATCGTGCTTATCGTATGCTGATGAACCGTAAGTTCTCGGAAGAAGCAGCAAGCTGGATGCAGGAACAACGCGCCAGCGCCTACGTTAAAATCCTGAGCAACTAATGGTTAAAACCCAACGTGTTGTGATCACTCCCGGCGAACCCGCCGGGATTGGCCCGGACTTAGTTGTCCAGCTTGCACAGCGTGAGTGGCCGGTCGAACTGGTTGTTTGTGCCGATGCCACTCTCCTTACTGACCGGGCAGCGATGCTCGGTTTGCCGCTTAATCTCCGCCCTTACTCCCCAGACTCCCCTACACAACCGCAAACTGCGGGCACATTAACGCTACTTCCTGTCGCGCTACGTGCACCTGTGACTGCGGGGCAATTAACGGTTGAAAATGGGCATTACGTGGTAGAGACGCTGGCGCGAGCGTGTGATGGCTGTCTGAACGGTGAATTTGCCGCGCTGATTACCGGCCCCGTGCATAAAGGCGTCATTAACGACGCTGGCATTCCGTTTACCGGTCATACCGAGTTTTTCGAAGAGCGTTCGCAGGCAAAAAAAGTCGTGATGATGCTGGCAACCGAAGAACTTCGCGTGGCGCTGGCAACGACGCATTTACCGCTGCGCGATATCGCTGACGCCATCACCCCGCCCCTGCTGCATGAAGTCATTTCTATTTTGCATCACGATTTGCAAACCAAATTTGGTATTGCTGAGCCGCGCATTCTGGTCTGTGGCCTGAATCCGCACGCGGGCGAAGGCGGTCATATGGGCACGGAAGAGATAGACACCATCATTCCGGTGCTCGACGAGTTACGGGCGCAGGGGATGAAACTCAACGGGCCTTTGCCTGCCGATACCCTGTTTCAGCCTAAATATCTCGACAACGCCGACGCGGTGCTGGCGATGTACCACGATCAGGGTCTTCCCGTGCTAAAATACCAGGGCTTCGGGCGCGGTGTGAATATTACGCTGGGCCTGCCCTTTATTCGCACATCAGTGGACCACGGCACCGCGCTGGAACTGGCGGGACGTGGCAAAGCCGATGTCGGCAGTTTTATTACGGCGCTTAATCTCGCCATCAAAATGATTGTTAATACCCAATGAATAAACGAGTCCACCAGGGCCACTTAGCCCGTAAACGCTTCGGGCAAAACTTTCTCAACGATCAGTTCGTGATCGACAGCATTGTTTCTGCCATTAACCCGCAGAAGGGTCAGGCGATGGTCGAAATCGGCCCCGGTCTGGCAGCGTTGACCGAGCCAGTCGGCGAACGTCTGGATCAACTGACAGTCATCGAACTTGACCGCGATTTGGCGGCACGTCTGCAAACGCATCCATTCTTAGGCCCGAAACTGACGATTTATCAGCAGGATGCGATGACCTTTAACTTCGGTGAGCTGGCTGAGAAAATGGGTCAGCCGCTACGAGTTTTCGGTAACCTGCCGTATAACATCTCCACGCCGTTGATGTTCCATCTGTTTAGCTATACTGATGCCATTGCCGACATGCACTTTATGTTGCAAAAAGAGGTGGTGAATCGTCTGGTTGCAGGACCGAACAGCAAAGCGTATGGTCGATTAAGCGTCATGGCGCAATATTATTGCAACGTGATCCCGGTGCTGGAAGTACCGCCATCGGCCTTTACACCACCACCAAAAGTGGATTCCGCCGTCGTGCGCCTGGTTCCTCATGCAACGATGCCTTACCCGGTTAAAGATGTTCGCGTGTTAAGCCGTATCACCACCGAAGCCTTTAACCAGCGTCGTAAAACCATTCGTAACAGCCTCGGCAACCTGTTTAGCGTCGAGGTGTTAACGGGAATGGGCATCGACCCGGCGATGCGAGCGGAAAATATCTCTGTCGCGCAATATTGCCAGATGGCGAACTATCTGGCGGAGAACGCGTCTTTGCAGGAGAGTTAACGATGATCAATTCGCCCCGAGTGTGTATTCAGGTCCAAAGTGTTTACATTGAAGCACAATCTTCACCTGATAATGAACGTTACGTTTTTGCTTATACCGTAACCATACGCAACCTGGGGCGAGCGCCAGTGCAGTTGTTGGGGCGTTACTGGCTGATCACCAACGGCAATGGCCGTGAAACCGAAGTCCAGGGCGAAGGTGTGGTGGGCGTTCAGCCGCATATCGCCCCTGGCGAAGAGTACCAGTACACCAGCGGTGCGATAATCGAAACACCGATGGGCACCATGCAGGGTCACTACGAAATGATCGATGAAAATGGCGTTCCATTCAGCATCGACATTCCTGTATTTCGACTCTCCGTTCCAATACTCATTCATTAAAATAATATGGCGACATACCTTATTGGCGACGTTCATGGTTGTTACGATGAACTGATCGCTTTGCTGCATAAAATAGAATTTACCCCTGGGAAAGATACCCTCTGGCTGACGGGTGACCTGGTCGCTCGCGGGCCTGGTTCGCTTGATGTTCTGCGCTATGTAAAATCCTTAGGCGACAGCGTGCGTCTGGTGCTGGGTAATCACGATCTGCATCTGCTGGCGGTATTCGCCGGGATCAGCCGTAATAAACCGAAAGACCGCCTGACACCGCTGCTGGAAGCGCCCGACGCTGATGAGCTGCTTAACTGGCTGCGTCGCCAACCTCTGCTGCAAATCGACGAAGAGAAAAAGCTGGTGATGGCTCACGCGGGGATCACGCCGCAGTGGGACTTAGAGACTGCTAAAGAGTGTGCTCACGACGTAGAAGCAGTATTGTCGAGTGACTCCTATCCTTTCTTCCTCGACGCCATGTACGGCGACATGCCAAACAACTGGACGCCAGAGTTACGCGGACTGGCACGACTGCGTTTTATCACCAACGCTTTTACCCGTATGCGTTTTTGCTTCCCGAACGGTCAACTGGATATGTACAGCAAAGAGTCGCCAGAAGACGCGCCAGCACCATTGAAACCGTGGTTTACCATTCCAGGGCCAGTTAGCGAAGAATACAATATTGTGTTTGGTCACTGGGCATCGCTGGAAGGAAAAGGTACGCCGGAAGGTATTTACGCGCTGGATACCGGATGCTGCTGGGGTGGGACATTAACCTGCCTGCGCTGGGAAGATAAGCAGTATTTCGTCCAGCCATCGAACCGGCATAAGGATATGGGCGAAGCGGCGGCGTCTTAAACACAGCCTGATACAGGAAGGCCGGATAAGACGCGACCGGCGTCGCATCCGGCACTAGCCGTAAATTCTATACAAACTTACCGCCGTTCCAGAATCTCAAAACAATAGCTATGAGAGTTCTGCGCATCGGCGTCGTGGAATTCGCTGAACACCGATTCCCAGTCATCCGGCTCGTAATCCGGGAAATGGGTGTCGCCTTCCACTTCCGCGTCGATATGCGTCAGATACAGTTTTTGCGCTTTTGGCAGGAACTGCTCATAAACGCGACCACCGCCAATCACCATAATCTCCGGTACGTCACCACACGCCGCGATGGCTTCATCCACCGATTTCACCCACGTTACGCGATCGTCCGTACCCGGCTGGCTGCTGATGATAATATTCTTGCGTCCTGGCAGCGGGCGGCCGATGGATTCCCAGGTATGGCGCCCCATAATCACGGGTTTATTTAAGGTGTTACGTTTAAACCAGGCGAGATCGGCAGGCAGGTTCCACGGCATGGCGTTTTCCATGCCGATAACGCGATCTACCGCTAACGCCGCAATCAGACTGATCATTGAGATTTCCCGATAAAAAAAATTGTCGCCACTATACGTAAAGCGTAAACCGTCGTCGACTGGTGTGAGGATGATGTTGAGGAAAATTTTATATTCTGCTGGCGAGTCCACGCTATGTCCGTGGACTCGCCTCATTACAGTTGCGCAAAAACAAACTGTTAGTTGTAAAGTGCGTGCTACACCACACTTTCTGATTACGATGGCTTAGTTTCTGGCTCATCCGCCATGTTGCCGGTATGTTTTCCTTCCTCGGTTCCCTGCCAGCCATGCCGTTGAATTAATGACAGATGTTCACGATCCTCGGTAATGATCTCGCTTAACATCGCGCTGGTGCGTTTATAGACCGCCGCGCGGGCTTTGGTGTCGTTCTCAACCATTGCCATCTCTTCCACCATCTCAATATTAAAGCGGCGGAACACATCGGCACGTTCTCGCGCTTCATATGGCCCAAGACCTAAACTTTCCAGCGCCAGACGCCCGGTTTTCAGCGCACCTTCAAAGGTTTCACGCTCCGGCTTTTCAACGCCAGCCTGTCGCAAACGGATGTAGTGATCGACATCGCGGGCGCGGGCAATAATCTGCAAATGCGGAAAATGTTCTTTCACCATCTCCGTCAGTTGCAGATTGGTTTGCGGATCGTCGATGGCGTTAATCAGCACTTCCGCTTTCGCCGCTCCCGCAGATTCCAGTAAATCCATCCGCGTGGCATCACCGTAAAAGACTTTCATGCCGAATTTGCGCAACGTTTCGATATGGTCAGGATCGTGATCGAGCACCACCATTTTTACCCCACTGGAGAGCAGTAAACGTCCGGTGATCTGCCCAAAACGACCGAATCCGGCGATAATCACGCGCGGCTGTTCTTCATCGATCTCATCGGCTTCACGCGCTTCTTCAGTAGAAGATTGCTCAAGGCGATTGAGGATCACCAGCAGAATCGGCGTTGCCGCCATCGACAGCGCCACCGCCAGGGTCAGTGATTTCGCCCACTCCGGCTCCAGCACATTTGCCATTTGCGCCGCACCAAACACCACAAAGGCAAACTCGCTGCCCTGCCCTAACAGCACCGCAAACCAACGACGCTGTTTATTCGGCACCTGTAATGGCCGGGCAATCAGCCACAACATGGCGATTTTGATGATGAGGAAACCAAGCAGCAAAATGACAATGCGTAATGGGTTTTCAAGCAGCGTGCCAAAGTCTATCGACATGCCAACACCGATGAAAAATAGCCCCAGCAGCAAACCTTTAAACGGTTCGATATCGCTTTCCAGCGCATGACGGTATTCCGAGCTTGCCAGCAGTACGCCCGCCAGAAACGCGCCCATCGCCATCGACAAGCCAACCTCTTCCAGCAGCAAACCAAAGCCAAACACGAGGAATAAAGCCACGGCACTAAACACTTCCCGCAAGCCAGAGCGGGCAACAAAACGCAGCGCCGGACGCGTGACATAGCGCCCCAGCAATACCACCAGCACCAGCGCCCCCGCCACTTTTAACGCCGAGAGAGCAAATGCGCCCATCGTCGTCGAGGCACTGCTCGCCGCCAGTAGCGGGATCATCGCTACCAGAGGGATCGCGGCGATATCCTGGAACAGCAGCACCGCAAAGGCGCTGCGTCCCATTTGCGTCACCATCAGGTTACGCTCATTCATCGCCTGCATGGCAATCGCCGTAGAAGAGAGCGCCAGCGTCATGCCGATCAATTCCGCTACCTGCCAGCGCAGCCCAAGTAACATGCAGAAGAGCCCCAGTAGGCCGCCACAAATCACCATCTGCAATGCGCCACCGCCGAACACTGCCGCACGCAGCTTCCACAGCCTTTGTGGATCGAGTTCGAGGCCAATAATAAATAGCATCAGCACCACGCCAATCTCGGCAAAGTGCAGAATAGATTCGGCATCAGTCACCAGTCGCAGCCCCCACGGGCCAATAATGCAGCCCGCGATCAGGTAGCCAAGTACCGATCCCAGACCGAGGCGTACCGCAATGGGTACAATCAGCGCCGCCGAACCGAGATAAATCAGCGCCTGAATCAGCGTATGGCTATCCATGATGTGCCTCCTGCCATTCCAGCAGACGTTGCTTATAGTGGCGCGCCTGCCCTTCGAGGGTTTCGTCGTCACAAATAAAGGTGCAGTGCATGGCAAACGGCGGCAGCCAGTTCAGCCCGCAGTAGATTGCCGTCGCCTGTAGCGGCTGCGACAGCACATCAAAGCCCGGATGCGCACCAATTTCAAAATGGCTTTCCCCGCCGCCGGTCGTCACCGCCCACAGCAAGTGTTTGCCATGCAGCGCCGTACCGCCGTGACCGTAAGCCCAGCCGTGCGAGAGGACTTTATCGATCCAAAGTTTAAGGAGCGGTGGAATGCTGTACCACTGCATCGGGTGCTGCCAGACGATCAGATCGGCGCGAGACAGCGCCTCCTGCTCGGCGGCAATATCGATATTGAAGTCAGGATAGAGTTGATAAAGAGAGCGAATTTCGACGCCTTCCAGCGTCCTTGCCTGTTCAAGCATCCGTTTATTCGCATGGGAATGATGCGGATACGGATGCGCATAAATTATGAGGATCATAGTTATTAGCCCGCGTGTTTACGCCTTTGTTTTCCCACAAAGTGTAGTCACATATTCACGCGGCTTATAGTCAATAATATTGATTCAGAAAAGAGAGAATTCTGAATAAATTACCCCGCTCGCTGCCTGCGGATCGTCATATTGCTGGTCTGCGCCAGTGACATCCCACGGGTTTCCGGGGCAAACGCTACGGAAATCAACAAGCCAAACAGCGAGATCCCCGCCCCCATTAGCATCGTGTTACTGATACCGTAATTATTGATAAAGATCGGCAGTGCCCAGGTCGAAACAATGGTGCCAATACGGCTTAAGGACATAATCACGCCCACGGCAGAGGCGCGAATATCTGTCGGGAAGAGTTCATTAGGATAGAGCCACTGCAAATTACCCGGCCCGCCAGAAAAAAAGGCATACACCGCAAAGGCCATTACTACCAGCCAGATCCCCATATCCGGGATCAGCCCTAAAACCGCCAGCGCCAGCGTCATCATGGCAAAACTGCCAATCAACAATGGACGCCGTCCGGCAGTGTTTAACCACAGCATCGGCGGAATACAGCCGAGCATAAAGAACAGGCTAATCACCACATTCCCCAGTGCCGCGTTTTTGCCAACACCCAATCCCAACAAACCAACGATTTGCGGGCCAAAGGTGTAGATGGCGAACATTGGGATCACCTGGCAGGTCCAGATGGCGGCAACAAACAGGACAAAAGGAAAATGGCGGCGATTAAACAGATCGCGAAAACGGGTTTGCTGCGGCTGCTCTTCATCGAAAGCCACCGGTTCGCCAAACAGTTTGATCATCATCTCTTCGCACTCTTTTACTCGCCCTTTGCGTAACAACCAGCGGGGAGATTCAGGCAGTTCGAATCGACCAATCAAAATCAACAAACAGGGGATCGCCGCGCTGCCCAACATCCAGCGCCAGCCACCTTCCACATCATAAAGCCAGTAGCCAACCAGATCGGCACAGGTTGCGCCGACATACCACATGGCAGCAATAAAGCTGATGGAAAACGCCCGCTGACGGGTGCTGGAGAACTCGGTGATCATCGAGGTGGCGATGGGATAATCCGCGCCGATGACAATGCCGATGAGTACCCGCATCACCAACAGTTCGACGGGGGATGAGACAAACATCGTCGCCACCGATATCACGCCAATGGCGATAATATCAATGAGGAACATTTTGCGCCGTCCAACTTTATCGGAGATATAACCAAACAGCGATGTGCCGACGAACAGCCCGGCGAGCGTTCCCGCGCCCAGCAAGCCAATCCAGTCTGCATCCAGTTTCAGTGCCGGAGTCAGTTGCTCCAGCGCCACGCCAATCATTACCAATACATAACCATCCAGAAACGGCCCACCGCTTCCCCACAGCAAAATGCGGCGGTGAATAGAGGAGAATTTAAGATCGTCAAAGTTTCTGGACGGTTGCATGGATTATTCCTGTTTTTTTGCAATGAGAGTCAGTACGGCGTTACGTATCAAACCAACATCAGCCGTAACGGAACTCCACACCAAAGGTGCCGCGCGGGTATTCCCACTGTTCCAGCGCCGACCCCAGCCCCAGAATGCGACAGGTGCCGCACTCCAGACATCCGGCGTAATCGAAGCGCACACTGCCGTCATCCTGCTTCTTGTACAGACCTGCGGGGCACGCTTTCACCAGCAGCTCCAGCGCCTGTTTATCGGCATCGGCCTTCACAACGATGTGCGGATGCTCTTCATCGACATTGAATTTATTGACGCCCAGTTTGACGTCCACATTGACGGGAGAAGTCATAAAACGGTCACTCCTTTCATGCCATCCTTGATTAGATTGATGAAGCCCACTTTCTTACCGTGGCGGAGGATTTTCTTGCGCATCAGTTCCGGCGCGCTGCCGTCAATGGTGAACAGGTCACGCGCCACGCCCACCGCCAGTTCCGGGTAGCCGCTAAACATGCGTGGGTTATCAAGGAACGCTGGTAGTTTTTGGTACATGCGCATATCGCGCAGCGGGCCACTCTCCAGATGCTGACGATATTCCACCAGTTTTTGCTTACCAAAATCGTCGCTTTTCATCGCTGAAAGCACGGTTTTTGCTGCTGCTTCCCCGGCGGCAATCGCCAGATCCATACCGCGAATGGTAAAACCGAGGTTCATACACATTCCGGCGGCATCACCGGCAATCAGCACGCCGTCACCGACCAGTTCCGGCAGCATGTTGATGCCCGCTTCCGGCACGACGTGAGCAGAATATTCCACCAGCTTGCCGCCCGCGATCAGCGGTGCAACTGCCGGATGTTGTTTGAAATCTTCCAGCATTTGCGGCACCGATTTTTTCGCGTCATGCAGATGATGCAGGCCGCAAACCAGCCCCAGCGACAGGGTATTTTCATTGGTATAAAGGAAACCGCCGCCCATCAGGCCATCGGTGGGGGAACCCGCAAATAAGCAGGCCGCGCCCTGATTACCCTGCAACTGAAAACGGTCTTCGATAACTGACTTCGGTAACTCGATCAGTTCCTTCACGCCAACCGCCACATCCGTCGGTTTGACGCGTTTTGCCATCCCCAGCTTTTCGGCAAGGATGGAGTTCACCCCGTCGGCAAGGATCACCGTCTTCGCTTCAATTACATCGCCATCGGCTTCTACACCGACGACTTTACCATCGCGCTGTACGAGGTTATCGACACGAATCCCGGTAATTAACTGCGCGCCCGCTTCTTCGGCTTGCTCCATTAACCAGGCATCAAATTTACTGCGCAAAACAGAGTAAGAACGCTGGGATGGCGAGGTTTCGTCACCGTTGCAGTAGTCCATAGTCATCGCTGACTTTTCCGTCATAAACGCGAGTTTTTCATGGGTAATCAGGCGTTCTACGGGGGCGGATTCGGCGAAACCTGGAATAATGTGTTCCAGACTGTGGGCATAGAGACGCCCGCCGGTGACGTTCTTGGCACCTGCGGAATTGCCACGCTCGATAACTAACACTTGCGCCCCTTCGCGGGCGAGCACCAGTGCGGCAACCGAACCGGCAAGTCCTGCACCGACGATGATGGCGTCAAAGATATCTTCGGACATAAGAGCTCCCTGTCAGCGGCAGGGCCGAAATGCAGCCCTGCCAGAGTGGATCAACGCGCTAAAGCTGCGGTCAGCGCCGGAAGGATCTTCACGGCGTCGCCAACAATGCCGTAATCCGCGTACTGGAAGATCGGCGCATTTTTATCTTTATTGATGGCGAAAATGGTTTGCGACGCGTTAGCGCCAACCATGTGCTGGATCTGCCCGGAGATCCCCACAGCCAGGTACAGTTCAGGTTTCAGCATCAGGTTGGAGATACCGACATAGCGTTCGTGCTCCATCCATTTTTCGTTTTCTGCCACCGGACGAGAACAGGCCAACTCCGCACCTATCGCCTTGCAAAGCTGTTCTGCCAGCGCAATGTTCTCTTTGCTGCCAATACCGCGACCGACGCTGACCACCAGGCGGGCTTTGTCGAGATCGACGCTGTTGCTCTGGCGCGCCTGGGTTGCCGTGCGGGTAATCGCCACAGCCGGAGCCTGCCACTCCACGGTGTGCGTTTCGCCAGTACGTGACGCGTCTGGCTGAGCCGCATCGAACGTGCCGCTGCTGATGGTCAGTACCGCATACGGCGTGACAATGCGTTCTTCGCCAATCGCCAGACCACCGTAAACCATGTGTTTCACTGTCGCTTTACCGTCCAGCACGCTGACGGTGCTAGCATCGTTAGACACCGCCGCTTTAAGGCGATAACCCAGTTTTGCCGCCAGTAATTTGCCGCGACGGGTGTTTGGCAACAGCACCAGACCGTCTGCGCCGTGCTGGCGAATAGTGTCAGCCATGACACCGGCGTAATCTTCGATCATCCGATCGTCCGGTTTGCCGTTTAATTTCCAGACATGATTAGCGCCGAGCTGGATTGCCTGTGCGCCGTCGGCATCATTGAGGACAAAGGTGTTGATTTGATTAGCTAAAGCCTGCGCACCGTTCATCAGTTCCGGCAGACGAGAAGGGGTATCGCTGAATACCCAGACTTGAGAAAACGTGTTCATAGCATCCCCTGTAATTAAATGACTTTGCGAAGATTTTCAGCAAATGCGGCGATCTGTTCTTCGCCGTCGCCTTCAATCACGATGCGCTGACGCTCGCGCTGTTTCGGCGCGGCAACCTGTTGTTCTGACCAGGCTGCCTCTGCGTTAAAACCGATATCCGCCGCCGACCATACCTGGACTGGCTTTTTCGCCGCGCCGAGAATGGCTTTCATCGAAGGAATTTGTGGGGAGTTGATATCAGTGGAAACAGCAACAACCGCAGGCAGCGGAATGCTTAAGGTTTCGGTTTCATCTTCCAGTTCGCGCTCAACGGTGAGGGTATCTGCCGTCAGGGAGAGGATTTTGCCCACGCCATTAACTGCCGGAATATTGAGGATTTCGCCCACCAGCAAACCAACCTGCTGGGCATAAAGGTCGGAAGAACCATCGCCGCAGAGGATCAGATCAAAGCCTGCTTTCTGGGCAGCCGCAGCCAGTACGGTCGCAGTTTGTTGCGGCAGTGCCTGCTCGAACTGATCATCAATCACTACAATCAGTTCATCCGGGCCGCGCGACAACACATCTTTACGCCCTTTGGCGTTGGTCAGGGCTTTACCACCCACACTTAAGGCCGTCACCTGCGCCTCTGCCGCCTGTTGTTTTAACTGGCAAGCTGCTTCAATAGCGTTGAGATCGTATTGGCTTATTTTGGCATCGGCTTTGCTGAAGTCTAATGAACCATCAGCATTATTGATCGCAATATCCTGTTCATCAGGCACGCACTTATAGCAAGTAATAATCTTCATTGCATCTCCAGAAATCATGAAGGAAACGTCGTTCATATCGGTGGTGTTAATTACAGATATCACGCCCTTTAATTTGGAAATAAAACTTTAATCACCAATATTGAAAATGTCACACGCAGATAAATCCAACTTTCAATATTGTTAAGTCCCTCACCAATATTGAAAACATGGCGTAGCAAAAAGAAATTTTCAATATTGTTTTATGGATCACCAATATTGAAAGTCAGATGCTATTTTTTTACGCACAACCAAACATAACTAATTGATTAATAAATAATATTAACATCAAAAGCTCTTGTTTTTACCCGATAGAAAAATGTGATTCAAATCACAGAATGCAGCCAATTGAATACCCATTATGAGTTAGCCATTAACGCGTTTACGAGGTTAATAATAATTATATTAAATGTTAACAAAAATAAAACAAACGGGAACGCAAAATAAATATTCGTTTTCACAGTGGAATTAACTCATGAAAGATAAAAAGAGAAAAACGGGAATAGAACCGAAGGTATTCTTTCCGCCGTTAATAATCGTTGGCATACTTTGCTGGCTTACAGTCAGAGATCTGGATGCGGCGAATGTCGTTATTAATGCTGTATTCAGTTACGTCACCAATGTATGGGGATGGGCATTTGAATGGTATATGGTGGTGATGCTTTTCGGCTGGTTCTGGCTGGTGTTTGGCCCGTATGCCAAAAAGCGTTTAGGTAACGAACCGCCTGAATTTAGTACCGCCAGTTGGATCTTTATGATGTTCGCCTCCTGTACGTCTGCTGCCGTACTGTTCTGGGGCTCTATTGAGATCTACTACTACATCTCCACCCCGCCGTTTGGCTTAGAACCTAACTCAACCGGCGCGAAAGAGTTAGGGCTGGCTTACAGCTTGTTCCACTGGGGACCTCTGCCGTGGGCCACTTACAGCTTCCTTTCAGTCGCCTTCGCTTACTTCTTCTTTGTCCGCAAAATGGAAGTGATTCGCCCCAGCTCCACCCTGGTGCCGCTGGTAGGTGAAAAACACGCCAAAGGGTTGTTCGGTACTATTGTCGATAACTTCTATCTCGTCGCCTTGATCTTCGCGATGGGCACCAGTCTCGGCCTTGCCACACCGCTGGTGACCGAGTGTATGCAGTGGTTGTTTGGCATTCCGCATACCCTGCAACTGGACGCCATCATCATTACCTGCTGGATTATCCTCAACGCCATTTGCGTCGCCTGCGGCCTGCAAAAAGGGGTACGTATCGCCAGTGATGTGCGTAGCTACCTGAGCTTCCTGATGCTGGGTTGGGTGTTTATCGTCAGTGGTGCCAGCTTCATCATGAACTACTTCACCGACTCGGTGGGGATGTTGCTGATGTATCTGCCGCGCATGTTGTTCTATACCGATCCTATCGCCAAAGGCGGCTTCCCGCAGGGCTGGACGGTTTTCTACTGGGCATGGTGGGTGATTTACGCTATCCAGATGAGTATCTTCCTGGCGCGTATTTCCCGTGGTCGTACCGTGCGTGAACTGTGCTTCGGCATGGTGCTGGGGCTGACAGCCTCCACCTGGATCTTGTGGACCGTGCTTGGTAGTAACACTTTGCTGTTGATAGATAAAAACATCATCAACATTCCGAACCTGATCGAACAGTACGGTGTGGCGCGCGCCATCATCGAAACCTGGGCCGCTCTGCCGCTCAGCACCGCCACCATGTGGGGCTTCTTCATTCTTTGCTTTATTGCCACCGTTACGCTGGTTAACGCCTGCTCTTATACCCTGGCGATGTCCACCTGCCGCGAAGTACGCGACGGCGAAGAGCCGCCGCTGCTGGTGCGTATCGGCTGGTCAATTCTGGTTGGCATTATCGGCATTGTTCTGCTGGCGCTCGGCGGCCTGAAACCGATTCAAACCGCCATTATCGCCGGAGGATGCCCGCTGTTCTTCGTCAACATTATGGTGACGCTCTCCTTTATTAAAGACGCGAAACAGAACTGGAAAGATTAATTAACCCCCAAAATATCAAGAGGTTGAAAGATGGATTTTAATTTAAATGATGAGCAGGAACTGTTTGTCGCCGGTATCCGTGAACTGATGGCCAGTGAAAACTGGGAAGCCTATTTTGCCGAGTGCGACCGTGACAGCGTCTACCCGGAACGATTTGTTAAAGCACTGGCGGATATGGGTATCGATAGCCTGCTGATCCCCGAAGAACACGGTGGTCTGGACGCAGGATTCGTCACCCTCGCCGCCGTGTGGATGGAACTGGGGCGTCTGGGGGCGCCAACCTACGTGCTGTACCAGTTGCCGGGTGGGTTTAACACCTTCCTGCGCGAAGGCACACAAGAGCAGATCGACAAGATTATGGCGTTCCGTGGCACGGGTAAGCAGATGTGGAACTCAGCGATTACCGAACCGGGCGCGGGCTCCGACGTGGGTAGCCTGAAAACGACTTATACCCGTAGAAATGGTAAGATTTATCTTAATGGTAGTAAGTGTTTTATTACCAGCAGCGCCTACACCCCGTACATCGTGGTGATGGCGCGCGACGGTGCTTCTCCGGACAAACCTGTCTACACCGAATGGTTTGTTGATATGAGCAAACCGGGCATCAAAGTGACCAAACTTGAAAAGCTCGGTCTGCGTATGGATAGCTGCTGTGAAATCACCTTTGACGACGTGGAACTGGACGAGAAAGACATGTTCGGTCGGGAAGGTAACGGCTTTAACCGCGTGAAAGAAGAGTTCGACCATGAACGTTTCCTGGTAGCCCTCACCAACTACGGTACGGCGATGTGCGCCTTTGAAGATGCGGCGCGCTACGCCAATCAGCGAGTGCAGTTTGGCGAGGCTATTGGTCGTTTCCAGTTGATTCAGGAAAAATTCGCCCACATGGCGATCAAATTAAACTCCATGAAAAACATGCTGTATGAAGCAGCGTGGAAAGCAGACAACGGCACCATCACCTCTGGCGATGCTGCGATGTGCAAATACTTCTGCGCCAATGCGGCATTTGAAGTGGTGGACAGCGCAATGCAGGTGCTGGGCGGCGTCGGGATTGCGGGTAACCACCGCATCAGCCGCTTCTGGCGTGACCTGCGTGTAGACCGCGTCTCCGGGGGATCTGACGAAATGCAGATCCTGACGCTGGGTCGTGCGGTGCTGAAGCAATACCGCTAAGTCCGTGCGCTGCCTGATAGGGCGTTTGTCGCGTCTTATCAGGCATAACCAAATTTTTCAGGAGCAAATAATGGATCATCTACCCATGCCGAAATTCGGACCGCTGGCCGGATTACGGGTTGTCTTCTCCGGTATCGAAATCGCCGGACCGTTTGCCGGGCAAATGTTCGCAGAATGGGGGGCGGAAGTTATCTGGATCGAGAACGTCGCCTGGGCCGACACCATTCGCGTTCAACCGAACTACCCGCAGCTTTCCCGCCGCAATTTGCACGCACTGTCGTTAAATATCTTCAAAGATGAAGGTCGCGAAGCGTTTCTGAAATTAATGGAAACCACCGATATCTTCATCGAAGCCAGTAAAGGCCCAGCCTTTGCCCGCCGTGGCATTACTGATGAAGTCCTGTGGCAGCACAACCCGAAACTGGTTATCGCTCACTTGTCCGGTTTTGGTCAGTACGGCACCGAGGAGTACACCAACCTTCCGGCCTATAACACCATCGCCCAGGCCTTCAGTGGCTACCTGATCCAGAACGGTGATGTTGACCAGCCAATGCCTGCCTTCCCCTATACCGCTGACTACTTCTCCGGCCTGACCGCCACCACGGCGGCGCTGGCGGCACTGTATAAAGTGCGCGAAACCGGAAAAGGCGAAAGCATCGACATCGCCATGTATGAAGTGATGCTGCGCATGGGTCAGTACTTCATGATGGATTACTTCAACGGCGGCGAAATGTGCCCGCGTATGACCAAAGGGAAAGATCCCTACTACGCCGGTTGCGGTCTGTACAAATGCGCCGACGGCTACATCGTGATGGAACTGGTGGGTATTACTCAGATCGCAGAGTGCTTTAAAGATATTGGCCTTGCGCATCTGCTTGGTACACCGGAAATCCCGGAAGGCACTCAGCTTATCCACCGTATCGAATGCCCTTACGGCCCGCTGGTTGAAGAGAAACTCGATACCTGGCTGGCAGCACACACCATCGCGGAAGTAAAAGAACGCTTTGCCGAACTGAATATCGCCTGTGCCAAAGTACTGACCGTACCGGAACTGGAAAGCAATCCACAGTATGTGGCTCGCGAATCAATCACTCAGTGGCAAACGATGGATGGTCGCACCTGCAAAGGGCCGAACATCATGCCGAAATTCAAAAATAACCCCGGCCAAATCTGGCGCGGAATGCCATCGCACGGCATGGACACGGCTGCCATTTTGAAAAATATCGGCTACAGCGAAAACGACATTCAGGAGTTGGTCAGCAAAGGTCTGGCCAAAGTTGAGGATTAAACGCGTGGCGTAGGTCGGGTTACCCGACTAGCGCCCGCTCAATAACAAACGAACAAAATGGATAGAGGTGCAATGGATATCATTGGCGGACAACATCTACGTCAAATGTGGGACGATCTGGCGGACGTTTACGGTCATAAAACGGCGCTGATTTGTGAATCCAGCGGCGGAGTCGTTAACCGGTACAGTTATCTTGAGTTAAATCAGGAGATTAACCGCACGGCAAACCTGTTTTATACGCTGGGGATCCGCAAAGGCGACAAGGTCGCGCTGCATCTGGACAACTGCCCGGAATTTATCTTTTGCTGGTTCGGGCTGGCAAAAATTGGCGCGATTATGGTGCCGATTAACGCCCGCCTGCTGCGCGAAGAAAGTGCGTGGATCCTGCAAAACAGCCAGGCGTGCCTGCTGGTGACCAGTGCGCAATTCTATTCCATGTATCAACAGATTCAGCAGGAAGATACTACGCAGCTACGGCACATTTGCCTGACCGATGTGGCGCTTCCCGCTGATGATGGCGTCAGTTCGTTTACTCAACTGAAAGAGCAACAACCTGCCACCTTGTGCTATGCGCCGCCGCTATCGACCGACGATACGGCGGAAATTCTCTTTACCTCCGGCACCACCTCCCGACCGAAAGGGGTGGTGATTACCCATTACAATCTGCGCTTCGCCGGATATTACTCCGCCTGGCAGTGCGCCCTGCGTGACGATGACGTCTACCTGACGGTAATGCCTGCATTTCATATCGATTGCCAGTGCACTGCGGCGATGGCGGCGTTTTCTGCCGGAGCCACCTTTGTGCTGGTCGAGAAATACAGCGCCCGCGCCTTCTGGGGACAGGTACAGAAGTACCATGCCACCGTTACCGAATGTATTCCGATGATGATTCGTACGTTGATGGTGCAGCCGCCTTCTGCGAACGACCGACAACACTGCCTGCGGGAAGTGATGTTTTATCTCAACCTGTCGGAGCAGGAAAAAGACGCTTTTTGTGAACGCTTCGGCGTTCGTTTGCTGACGTCTTATGGGATGACGGAAACCATCGTTGGCATTATCGGCGACCGTCCTGGCGATAAACGGCGCTGGCCGTCGATTGGCCGGGCGGGATTTTGCTACGAAGCGGAGATCCGCGACGATCACAATCGTCCGCTCCCGGCGGGAGAGATCGGCGAAATCTGCATTAAAGGCGAACCGGGGAAAACCATCTTCAAAGAGTACTTTCTCAACCCGCAAGCCACCGCCAAAGTCCTGGAAGCCGATGGCTGGCTTCATACTGGCGATACCGGATACCGCGACGAAGAGGGCTTTTTTTATTTCGTCGATCGTCGCTGCAACATGATCAAACGCGGTGGCGAGAATGTTTCCTGCGTGGAGCTGGAAAATATCATCGCCACCCATCCGAAAATTCAGGATATCGTGGTTGTTGGTATTAAAGATTCTATTCGCGATGAAGCTATCAAGGCCTTTGTGGTGCTGAATGAAGGTGAAACATTGAGCGAGGAAGAATTTTTCTGCTTCTGTGAACAAAATATGGCGAAATTTAAAGTGCCTTCTTATCTGGAGATCAGAAAAGATCTGCCGCGTAATTGCTCGGGGAAAATAATCAGAAAGAATCTGAAATAAACATAATGGCAGGGAATTATCCTGCCAGCTAATAATCACGCTCTAAAAATAAATGCATTCTTTGCAGGGATGTTGTCGTCCCTGAAAAAATAAAAATGGAGAAAAGGAATGAGTGAATCATTACATCTGACCCGCAATGGATCAATTCTGGAAATTACCCTTGATCGTCCAAAAGCCAATGCTATTGATGCAAAAACCAGCTTTGAGATGGGCGAAGTATTTCTTAATTTCCGTGACGATCCGCAATTGCGCGTCGCTATTATTACCGGAGCCGGAGAGAAATTCTTTTCCGCCGGCTGGGATTTAAAAGCGGCAGCAGAAGGCGAAGCGCCGGATGCTGATTTCGGGCCAGGCGGATTTGCTGGGTTAACCGAAATTTTCAATCTCGATAAACCGGTTATCGCAGCCGTGAACGGCTACGCCTTTGGCGGCGGCTTTGAACTGGCGCTGGCGGCAGATTTTATTGTTTGTGCCGATAATGCCAGCTTCGCCCTGCCGGAAGCCAAACTGGGTATTGTCCCGGACAGCGGCGGCGTGCTGCGTCTGCCGAAGATCCTGCCACCTGCCATCGTCAATGAAATGGTGATGACCGGCAGACGAATGGACGCAGAAGAGGCGCTGCGTTGGGGGATAGTCAACCGCGTGGTTAGCCAGACCGAACTGATGGATAACGCCCGCGAACTGGCGCAGCAGCTGGTTAACAGCGCCCCGCTGGCGATTGCGGCACTGAAAGAGATCTATCGCACCACCAGCGAAATGCCGGTTGAAGAGGCATATCGCTATATTCGCAGCGGTGTGTTGAAAAACTATCCCTCAGTTCTGCATTCGGAAGATGCCATTGAAGGGCCGCTGGCGTTTGCTGAGAAGCGCGATCCGGTGTGGAAAGGGCGTTAATAACCGTGAGCTATTACGCCTTTGAGGGATTAATTCCGGTGGTTCACCCGACGGCGTTTGTCCATCCCAGTGCGGTATTGATTGGCGATGTAATTGTGGGAGCCGGTGTCTACATCGGCCCCCTCGCCTCGCTGCGTGGTGATTACGGACGACTGATTGTGCAAGCGGGAGCCAATATTCAGGATGGCTGCATTATGCATGGCTACAGCGATACTGACACCATTGTCGGGGAAAACGGTCATATCGGTCATGGCGCTATCCTGCATGGCTGTGTGATCGGTCGTGATGCATTGGTCGGGATGAACAGCGTGATTATGGATGGCGCGGTCATTGGTGAAGAGAGCATTGTTGCCGCCATGAGCTTTGTCAAAGCAGGCTTTCGCGGCGAGAAACGCCAGTTGTTGATGGGCACGCCAGCCCGTGCCGTGCGCAGCGTCAGCGATGACGAGTTGCACTGGAAGCAATTGAATACCAAAGAGTATCAGGATCTTGTCGGGCGCTGCCATGCAGCGTTACATGAAACGCAACCGTTGAGGCAAATGGAGGAAAATCGTCCCCGTTTGCAGGGGACGACGGATGTGACGCCAAAGCGGTAACATCATCGGATGCGGCGTAAACGCCTTATCCGACCAACCAGGAGCGCAACCGTAGGCCGGATAAGATGCGCCAGCATCGCATCCGGCAACCAGGCCGCACGGTATCAACGAAATTAAATTAACGACGCATACTCTTCGACAACATCATCTGCCACTTCTGCTCACGGTTAAGTTCTGTGAGCGGGACGGCAGGAATACGCGGCGTCTTTCTTACGCCGACTAATTTTTCCCGGCTGTTATTGCGCAGGCGCGCGTAAATTTGCTCATCAATATCGACCACTTTAACCAGTCGCTGGCACTGACATCCCCGCCCTTCCAGCTTATTAGGGATCATCTTAACTTCGCAGCTTATTTCTGCGACTTCCGACAGAATATAAGTTAGGGTATTAATCGCCTTGCTGTGTTCAATATCGAAATGAATAGAGATCTCTCTTGCTATCACCCAGCGATTTTCAGCCATCATCCATTCGGCGATTAACAAATAGAGTGGTTTTTCAACATATCCTTCACACATACGAACTCCAGTTTCACAAATTAAAAGTCTGGCTATGACTCGTTTTGAAGCAATCAAACAAGGCCATATTAAAATTGTGGATATATCGATAGTATGCAACTTCCCTGTCAATAAGTGTGAGCTAAATCCTGCTTACATCATCAAAAATAGAGTTTCCCGGAAAGATTATCCTTACTGGTAAAAAAAACGGTTCTCATCAGAGAACCGTATTAGTTATTCGATCAAATTGGCGGATAAAAAATATCTGCCATGACACGCTATTATTTGATCTGCGCGTGCATTTCCTGTACCGAAATAACTTTTTCGGTCGCATCTGCATTCAGTGCCATCGCGGTAGCAAAACCGCCGTTCAGGGTGGTGTCGTAATGTACTTTATATTGCAGCGCGCTGCGACGAATCACGCGGGAGTCTTCAATCGCGCGACGACCTGACGTGGTGTTGATGATGTAGGTATATTCGCCATTCTTAATACGATCCTGAATGTGCGGACGACCTTCATGCACTTTGTTCACCAGACGTGGATTAATACCCGCTTCGCCCAGCACAATCGCCGTACCGTGGGTCGCATCCAGCTCGAAGCCCTGTTTCAGCAGTTTTGCCGCCAGATCAACCACGCGTTCTTTGTCGCCTTCACGCACGGAGAGCAGCGCACGACCGTGTTTCTTCATGGTGGAGTTACTACCCAGTTGCGCTTTAGCAAACGCTTCAGCGAAGGTGCGACCGACGCCCATCACTTCCCCGGTGGAGCGCATTTCTGGCCCTAACAGCGGGTCAACGCCGGGGAATTTGTTGAACGGCAGCACCACTTCTTTCACCGAGTAGTACGGCGGGATAACTTCTTTAGTTACGCCCTGCTCAGCCAGCGATTTCCCTGCCATCACGCGCGCCGCCACTTTTGCCAGCGGTACACCGGTGGCTTTGGAGACGAACGGAACGGTACGCGCCGCACGCGGGTTAACTTCAATCAGGTAGACTTCGTTGTTTTTCACTGCAAACTGCACGTTCATCAGGCCGCGTACCTGCAATTCGAAGGCCAGTTTCTGCACCTGCTGGCGCATCACATCCTGAATTTCCTGGCTCAGTGTGTACGCAGGCAGAGAACACGCGGAGTCGCCGGAGTGCACGCCTGCCTGCTCGATGTGCTCCATGATGCCGCCAATCAGCACCATTTCGCCGTCGCAGATGGCGTCCACATCAACTTCTACCGCGTCATCAAGGAAATGATCCAGCAGCACCGGCGCATCGTTAGAGACACTCACCGCCGTCTGGAAGTAACGGCGCAGGTCGGCTTCATCGTAGACGATTTCCATCGCCCGACCGCCGAGAACGTAAGATGGGCGCACCACCAGCGGGTAGCCAATCTCTTTCGCCTTCTCAACCGCCATTTCAATAGCGGTAACGGTAGCGTTCGCCGGTTGTTTCAGTTTCAGACGGTCAACCGCGTGCTGGAAGCGTTCACGGTCTTCTGCACGGTCGATGGCATCCGGGCTGGTGCCGATAACCGGCACGCCAGCGGCTTCCAGTGCGCGCGCCAGTTTCAGCGGGGTCTGACCGCCATACTGAACGATAACGCCTTTCGGCTTCTCAATACGCACGATTTCCAGCACATCTTCCAGGGTTACCGGCTCAAAGTAGAGACGGTCGGACGTGTCGTAGTCGGTAGAGACAGTTTCCGGGTTACAGTTAACCATAATGGTTTCGTAACCGTCTTCGCGCAGCGCCAGCGAGGCGTGTACGCAGCAGTAGTCGAATTCGATACCCTGACCGATACGGTTCGGGCCGCCGCCGAGCACCATGATTTTTTCACGGTCAGTAGACGGATTCGCTTCGCACTCTTCTTCATAAGTGGAGTACATGTAAGCGGTGTCGGTAGCAAACTCTGCCGCACAGGTATCCACACGTTTGTAGACCGGATGTAGGTCATACTGGTCGCGCAGCTTGCGGATTTCCGCTTCACGCACGCCCGCCAGTTTTGCCAGACGCGCATCAGCAAAGCCTTTGCGTTTCAACTGGCGCAGGAAGTCAGCGTTCAGGCCTGTGATGCCCACTTCTGCCACTTTCTCTTCCAGACGCACCAGCTCTTCAATTTGCACCAGGAACCAGCGATCAATGTTGGTCAGGTTGAAAACGCCGTCTACAGACAAGCCCGCACGGAAGGCATCGGCGATGTACCAGATACGCTCTGCGCCAGCATCTTTCAGTTCGCGGCGGATTTTGGTCAGGGCTTCCGGGTCGTCGAGGCTCACTTTCGGGTCGAAGCCGGTCGCACCCACTTCCAGGCCGCGCAGGGCTTTTTGCAAGGACTCCTGCTGCGTGCGACCAATCGCCATCACTTCGCCAACCGATTTCATCTGGGTGGTCAGACGGTCGTTCGCACCGGCGAATTTCTCGAAGTTGAAGCGAGGAATTTTAGTAACCACGTAGTCGATGGACGGTTCGAAGGAAGCCGGAGTACGCCCGCCGGTGATGTCGTTCATCAGCTCGTCAAGGGTGTAACCCACCGCCAGTTTCGCCGCCACTTTGGCAATCGGGAAGCCGGTGGCTTTCGATGCCAGCGCCGAAGAACGCGACACACGCGGGTTCATTTCGATAACAATCAGGCGACCGTTTTTCGGGTTAACCGCAAACTGAACGTTGGAACCGCCAGTTTCAACGCCAATTTCACGCAGTACCGCCATCGAGGCGTTACGCATGATTTGATATTCTTTGTCGGTCAGCGTCTGGGCTGGCGCCACGGTGATGGAGTCACCGGTGTGGATGCCCATCGCATCGAAGTTTTCGATAGAGCAGACGATGATGCAGTTGTCGTTTTTATCACGCACCACTTCCATCTCGTACTCTTTCCAGCCGATCAGCGACTCATCAATCAGCAACTCTTTGGTCGGGGAGAGATCCAGACCACGGGCGCAAATTTCTTCAAACTCTTCGCGGTTATAGGCGATACCGCCACCACTACCGCCCATAGTAAAGCTAGGTCGAATGATGCACGGGAAGCCAACTTCAGCGGCAACCGCCAGCGCCTCTTCCATAGTATGTGCGATACCAGAACGCGCGGTTTCGAGGCCGATTTTCTTCATCGCCACGTCGAAACGGCGGCGGTCTTCTGCTTTATCAATCGCGTCGGCGGTAGCACCAATCATGGTGACGCCGAACTCTTCCAGCACGCCCTGACGCTCAAGCTCAAGCGCACAGTTCAGCGCCGTCTGACCGCCCATCGTTGGCAGCACCGCATCCGGACGCTCTTTTTCAATAATCTTACGTACCACTTCCCAGTGAATCGGCTCTATGTAGGTCGCATCAGCCATTTCCGGGTCGGTCATGATGGTCGCCGGGTTGGAGTTCACCAGAATGACGCGGTAACCCTCTTCGCGAAGGGCTTTACATGCTTGCGCGCCAGAGTAGTCAAACTCACACGCCTGACCGATAACAATCGGGCCCGCACCCAGAATCAGGATACTTTTTATATCTGTACGTTTTGGCATGGCTCTTTTACTCCTGATTACTTAGCGGTTTTACGGTACTGCTCAATTAACTCGATAAAGTGGTCGAACAACGGCGCTGCGTCGTGTGGACCTGGGCTGGCTTCAGGGTGCCCCTGGAAGCTGAACGCCGGTTTATCGGTGCGATGAATCCCTTGTAACGTACCGTCGAACAGGGATTTATGTGTAACACGCAGGTTTGCAGGTAATGTTGCTTCGTCCACCGCAAAACCGTGGTTCTGGGCGGTGATCATCACCACGTTTTTCTCAATATCTTTCACCGGATGGTTGCCGCCGTGGTGACCAAATTTCATTTTGATGGTCTTCGCCCCACTTGCCAGCGCCAGCAGCTGATGACCGAGGCAGATACCAAATACCGGGATGTCGGTTTCGAGGAATTTCTGGATGGCGGTAATGGCGTAATCGCACGGTGCCGGATCGCCAGGGCCGTTGGAGAGGAAGATACCGTCCGGATTCATTTTCAACACGTCTTCCGCAGAGGTTTGCGCCGGAACGATGGTCAGGCGACAGCCTCTGTCCACCAGCATCCGCAGGATGTTGCGCTTGGCACCGAAATCATAAGCCACGACGTGGAACGGCAGCTCGTCTTCTTTTTTCGCTTCTGGCAGGCCGCCGGTCAGCGTCCAACTCCCTTGTGTCCAGCTATAGGCTTCTGCGGTAGTCACTTCTTTTGCCAGATCCATACCATTGAGGCCAGGGAACGCGCGGGCTTTTTCTAATGCCAGCGCCGCATCCGGGTTGTCGCCCGCGATGATGCAGCCGTTCTGTGCGCCTTTCTCGCGCAGTAAACGCGTCAGCTTACGGGTATCGATATCGGCAATCGCTACGATGTTATGGCGCTTCAGGTAAGAAGAGAGGTCTTCGGTATTACGGAAGTTGCTGGCAATCAGCGGCAGGTCGCGAATCACCAGACCTTGTGCATGTACCTGAGAAGATTCTTCATCGGCGTCATTAGTGCCGACATTGCCAATATGGGGATAAGTAAGAGTAACGATTTGACGAGAATAGGAAGGATCAGTGAGGATTTCTTGATAACCGGTCATTGAAGTATTGAAAACGACTTCCCCAACCGCCGAACCTGTTGCCCCTATGGCCCGACCGTGAAACTGGGTTCCGTCTTCCAGAACCAATAGCGCTGACTTAATCAAAACACCCTCCAGAGAATATTCACTCACTTTATTTGCATATTAATTCACAATGATGCGATGAATCAATGCAAATCTGCTTACCGACGAATTTCTGGCAAACGGCGGCATTCTGGAGATATGGGCGCTAAAAGTCAACTCAATAGCGGGATTTATTATATAATTTTATGCCTCACACCTATTTTACAGGCACTAACCGACAAAAACACAATCTAACAAGGTCTGGAAAACGCTTGCGCAGCGAGAAGAATGTGTAAACAAAGAACACGAAGAAAAAAAGTGGACCAGATGGTCAAAATTTACATTAAAACAACAAAAGCAGAAGACAAAACATGTAATTTTTAGCACTTGAATAAAATTCAAAAACATAACACCAAAAATAAAAGGGCTGAAAATCAAAGCCCTTTATAATCAATAAATTAAATGTGTTATTTTTGCGCCATTACAAATTTTTTGTGGTTACAATTTATTGAGATTAAGCACATCTCTCATATCAAAAAGGCCACTTTTCTTGCCACTCAGCCACAATGCCGATCTTACTGCGCCGTTAGCAAATGTCATGCGGCTGGAAGCCTTATGAGTGATCTCCAGACGCTCACCAATATCGGCAAACATCGCAGTATGCTCGCCCACAATGTCTCCGGCGCGGACGGTGGCAAAACCTATCGTTCCGGGAACTCGTTCACCGGTATGCCCTTCGCGGCTGTAAACGGCACAATCTTTCAGATCTTTATCCAACGCATGGGCAATCGCTTCCCCCATCGCCAGCGCAGTGCCTGACGGCGCATCGACTTTATGTCGATGATGCGCTTCGATAATTTCGATATCAGTGTAGTCACCCATGACCTGAGCCGCTTTCTCCAGCAACTTAAGCATGACGTTGACACCGACGCTAAAGTTGGCGGCAAAGACAATCGCAATATCTTTGGCAGCTTCACCAATCGCCTGTTTACCTGCGTCATCAAAACCCGTGGTGCCAATCACCATCCCTTTGCCATGTTGGCGGCAAAAAGCGAGATGGTTCAGCGTACCTTCCGGACGGGTAAAATCGATAAACACATCAAAATCATCTTTTACAACATCAAGGCTGCTTTGTACGATAACGCCGGTTTTTCCTGCTCCAGCCAGTTCGCCAGCATCGCTGCCCAGTAAAGAAGATCCTTCGCGTTCCAGCGCCGCGCCAAGCTGCACGCCCTCTAATGCCAGCGCCGCCTGAATCAACTGGCGGCCCATACGCCCCCCGGCTCCCGCGATGGCAACGCGGATGTTTGCATCATGCATAGCTATTCTCTTTTGTTAATTTGCATAGACCGTTTTCAGAGTAACCAGCGCATCGCTACGCCGCCAGCCAAAAACGCTGATAATTAGAAATTAATGATAAACAGGGAGGGATATCAGTGAAAGGCATGAGTCAGTGAATGACTACATGCCGATAACATGTGACAGGTTACGGCGCCAGCGCCAGCACCTCCGCCACCCACTGCTGGAAACCTTTCACGTCCAGATCCAGCGCAACCTGAACATTTGCCGGTTTATCCAGCCGACCGTCAATATCGACGACTGTCGTACCCGTAGTAAATTCACCTTGTGTTTCTACCGCCACAAAACACGGCTTGAGAGTGAACAAGTCCGGGCGAACCAGCCAGGCAATGGCACAGAGATCGTGCATTCGCAGGCCACTTTGCATACTGCCGCTGCGGTAGTGACTAAACAGTGCATGAAGCATTTTTCCGGTGCGATTCAATTCCGGTAGTGTGGTGAGATATTCGGGAGTGAGCATCGCCTGATTGGTGACGTCCAGGCCACACATCACAATCTCCAGTCCGCTCTGGAAGACCTGGGCCGCCGCTTCAGGATCAATCGCAATATTAAACTCGGCATTCGGCGTGAAATTGCCACGACCGGCAGAACCGCCCATGATCACCAGACGACGAATATGCGGTTTGCATTCCGGGCACTGTGAAAGCAATAGCGCGATATTCGTCAACGGCCCGATCGCCACCAGGGTAACGGGTTCAGGCGCGCACATTAGCGCATCACGAATCGCCAGAAACGCCGGTTTCTCCAGTGGTTTTCGATTGTGCTCAACGAAGTCATAACCATCCATGCCGGATTCGCCATGAACATAAGACGCATCACGCGGTGCGCGTACCAACGGTGTTGCCGCCCCCTGGGCGAGTGGGATATCCGCATCCCAGAAATGCAGCAATTGCAGCGCATTTCGGGTAGTTTTCTGCACCGATACATTGCCTCCGACAGTCGTCATCAATTGGAGATCGAGTTGTGGGGCAAAGATCGCGGCAGCAATCGCTGCGGCATCGTCGATACCAGGGTCGGTATCCAAAAAAATCGGCAAGCGCATGTTTTCTCCATAAAAAATGCCGGTAATAAGACCGGCATTTTCGCATAACTTAGGCTGCTAATGACTTAATCAACTTCACGAATATCGACACGCAGCTCTTTCGGCACTTCGAAAACAATGTTTTCTTCACGGCCTTCAAGCGAAATGGCTTCACCACCGCCAAGCTGCTGTAAACGTGCGACGACGTTCTGTACCAGAATATCCGGAGCTGATGCGCCCGCAGTCACACCGACGCATTTCGCTTCTTTCACCCACTCTTCCTGGATATCTGCCGCATCGTCAATTAAAAACGCGCGTTTGCCCATACGCTGTGCCAGTTCCGCCAGACGGTTGGAGTTGGAGGAGTTTTTCGAACCGACCACCAGCACAACTTCCGCCTGCTCTGCCAGGGCGCGTACTGCTTCCTGACGGTTGGTAGTGGCGTAACAAATGTCATCTTTGCGCGGCCCGACAATTTTCGGGAAGCGTTTACGCAGCGCGTCGATAACATCAGACGTGTCATCCACCGACAGCGTGGTCTGGGTCATAAAGGAGAGTTTCTCTTCGTTTTTGACCGTCAGCTTCCACACATCGTCTGGCGATTCAACCAGATACATTCCCCCTTCCGGGTTGCTGTACTGACCCATCGTACCTTCTACTTCCGGGTGCCCGGCGTGGCCGATGAGAATAGATTCTTCACCACGACGACTAGCGCGGGCAACTTCCATATGCACTTTGGTCACCAGCGGGCAGGTGGCGTCGAATACCGTCAGATCGCGACTTTTCGCTTCGTTGCGTACCGCCTGGGAAACGCCATGCGCAGAGAAAATCAGGATCGCACCGTCCGGCACTTCGCTGATCTGCTCAATAAAGATAGCCCCACGCTCGCGCAGGCTATCGACCACGTAGCGGTTATGCACCACTTCGTGGCGGACATATATCGGTGCGCCGTAAATGGCCAGCGCGTTTTCAACAATGCTGATAGCGCGGTCTACCCCGGCACAAAAACCACGCGGGTTGGCCAACAGGATCTGCATGTTACGCCTCCAGTGCCGGATCGATTTCCAGCACTTCAATATCAAAATGAACGGTCTGCCCGGCCAGCGGATGGTTGAAATCAACGGTAATGGAGTCGCCGTTAATTTCGCGGATCACGCCAGGCATCTCACTGCCATCCATTGCGGTAAAAAGCATAATTGCGCCAATTTCTGGCTCGCCTGCATCCATAAACTCACGGCGGGAGAAGTACTGAATCAGGTCTGGTGACGGCACGCCAAACGCCGCATCTGGCTCCAGCGAGAAGGTGGTTTTATCGCCCACTTTCAGCCCCAGCAGATGTTGCTCCAGCCCTTCGGAAAGAGAAGCATCACCCAGGCGGAACAGCGCCGGTTTACCGTTGTTGCGGGTAGACTCGGCGGTAGTGCCATCGTCGAGTTTTAGCGTGAAGTGCACCAGGACGGCGCTATTGCTCTGTACAGATTCAGACATGCAGGTTTGCTCTTGTATTTGAGGATTTTTGCCGGATGCGGCCTACGATTTCGCAGCAATCGGTAGGCCGGATAAGATGCGTCAGCATCGCATCCGGCAGGGTTTATTATTGTTTTTTCGCTTTAGAAGGTAAAAAACCTTCCAGCACAATCAATGCCGCACCGACACAGATTGCGCTATCGGCGAGGTTGAAGGTGGCGAAATGCCAGTCGCCGACGTAGAAGTCGATCATATCGACCACAAAGCCGTGCCACAGACGGTCGAACAGGTTGCCCAGTGCGCCGCCAATAATCAGCGCGTAAGCGATATTGTTTAGCTTTTGCGTAGCCTTCGAGCGATACATCATCACCGTCAGGATCACACTAATACCAATCGCAATACCGGCAAAAAACCAACGCTGCCAGCCGCCGCTATCGGCAAGGAAACTAAACGCCGCGCCATAGTTACGCGCATAATGCAGATTAAGCGACGGGAACAGCGGAACCGTATCCCCCAGAGAAAAGTTCTGGAGGATCAGGTATTTGCTGCCCAGATCGATAATCAGCACGACTACCACCAGCCACAGCCAGCGTAGCCCTGTTGAACAGATCGATTGACTCATCAGGCAAACTTACGTTTTTCACCGTCGCCGGCGACGTTGCTGACACAGCGGCCGCAGATTTCTGCGTGTTCCGCCACCTTGCCGACATCCTGGGTGTAGTGCCAGCAGCGTGGGCACTTATCACCTTCGGCTTTACTCAACGCGACTTTCAGCCCTTTGAGTACTTCGCTCTGCTGCGCATCAGCAGGTGCGTCGTTATAGTCTGCAACGGCAGCGCCAGAGGTCAACAGGACAAATCGTAATTCATCACCCAGCGCGGTCAGTTTCGCCGCCAGTTCGGGTTCCGCGTACAGGGTCACTGCCGCTTCCAGAGAACCGCCGACTTTCTTATCCGCACGAGCCTGCTCGATGACTTTGTTCACTTCGCCACGCACTTTCAGCAGCTCGTCCCAGAATGCATCGTTCATCGCTTCGCTGTCTGCCAGACCAAACAGGCCTTCGTACCACTCACCGGTGAAGACGTATTTTTCACGCTCGCCCGGCAGGTAGCCCCACACTTCATCAGCGGTGAAGGAGAGGATCGGCGCCATCCAGCGCACCAGCGCTTCTGCAATGTGATACAGCGCAGTCTGGCAGCTACGACGCGCCACGCTGTCCGCTTTAGCGGTGTACTGACGGTCTTTGATGATGTCGAGGTAGAAAGAGCCCATCTCAACGGAGCAGAAGCGCATCAGGCGCTGTACCACTTCGTGGAAATCGTATGCTTCGTAAGCCTTGAGGATGTCTTCCTGAGCCGCTTTCGCACAACCCACGGCCCATCTGTCCAGTACCACCATCTCTTCCGGTTTCACCATATCTTTTGCTGGATCGAAACCATTGAGGTTTGCCAGCAGGAAGCGCGCGGTGTTACGGATACGACGATAGCTGTCAGCAGCACGTTTCAGGATCTCGTCAGAAACAGCCATTTCGCCGGTGTAGTCGGTTGATGCCACCCACAGACGCAGAATATCCGCGCCAAGTTTGTTCATCACATCCTGCGGCGAAACGGTGTTGCCGATGGATTTAGACATCTTGCGACCCTGACCATCCACGGTAAAGCCGTGAGTCAGTACCTGACGATACGGCGCTTTGCCTTTCATCGCGGTGGAGATCATTAGGGAAGACATGAACCAACCACGGTGCTGGTCAGAACCTTCCAGATACATGTCCGCTGCGTGACCGGCAAATTCCGGACGCACGTCAACAACAGAAGAGTGGGTAGATCCGGAGTCAAACCATACATCCAATGTGTCCGGCACTTTCACGTACTGATCAGCTTCATCGCCGAGGATCTCTTTCGCATCAAGATCCCACCACGCCTGGATGCCGTCAACTTCAACGCGTTTTGCCACTTCTTCCATCAGTTCGAGAGTACGCGGATGCAGCTCTTCAGTGTCTTTGTGCACGAACAGTGACATCGGTACGCCCCAGGTACGCTGACGGGAGATACACCAGTCAGGACGGTTAGCGACCATCGACTCGATACGCGCCTGACCCCAGTCCGGGATCCACTGCACGCCTTTGATCTCTTTCAGTGACTGCGCACGCAGACCTTTCTGATCCATGCTGACGAACCACTGCGGCGTCGCGCGGAAGATGATCGGCGTTTTGTGACGCCAGCAGCACGGATAGCTATGCTGCATTTTCTCAACGTGCAGCAGCGCGCCTTTTTCCTGCAACAGCGCAACGACGATGTCGTTCGCTTTGAAGACGTTCACACCATCCAGCGTCGGGTAAGTACCCGGCAGATAAGTGCCGTCCGGACCAACCGGGTTAGCGGTTTCCAGGCCGTATTTCTGACCAATCACATAGTCGTCCGGGCCGTGGCCAGGCGCGGTGTGAACAGCACCAGTACCGGCATCCAGGGTAACGTGATCGCCGAGGATTGCGGGAACGTCGAAGCCCATAAACGGATGAGTAAAGCGCAGCAGCTCAAGCTCTGCACCTTTCACCGTGCCGAGAATGGTGTAATCGGTCACGCCGATACGTTGCATTACGCTTTCAACCAGATCTTTCGCCAGAATCACGGCCTGACCGTCGATCTGCACCAGCGCATAGTCGAAATCCGGTGCAATGGAGATTGCGCGGTTTGCAGGCAGAGTCCACGGCGTAGTAGTCCAGATAACCAGCGAGATTGGGCCGTTAACGTTGCTGACGCCAAATTTCGCTTTCAGCGCATCCTGATCGACTGCCTGGAAAGCAACGTCGATGGACGGGGAGGTTTTGTCGTAATACTCAACTTCCGCTTCTGCCAGCGCAGAACGGCAGTCAACACACCAGTGCACCGGCTTCGCACCTTTGTGCAGGTGACTGTTGCCGATGATTTTACCCAGCGCGCGGATGATATTGGCTTCAGTTTTGAAGTCCATGGTCAGGTACGGGTGTGACCAGTCGCCCAGCACGCCCAGACGAATAAAGTCTTTGCGCTGACCGTCAACCTGGGTCGCAGCGTATTCGCGGCACTTGGCGCGGAACTCGGCGGCGGTGAATTTCTCACCCGGCTTACCGTATTCTTGCTCTACTTTTAGCTCGATTGGCAGACCGTGGCAGTCCCAGCCTGGCACATACGGCGAGTCATAACCGGAAAGCCCTTTGGACTTGATGATTATGTCTTTCAGAATCTTGTTAACCGAGTGACCAATATGAATGCTGCCATTCGCATATGGAGGGCCATCATGCAGAATGAAGGTTTTTTTGCCTTTTTTAGCCGCACGAATGATGCCGTACAGGTCATCATCAGTCCAACGCGCCAGCATTCCCGGTTCGCGTTTGGCAAGATCGCCACGCATCGGGAACCCTGTTTCCGGCAAATTCAGGGTTGATTTATAGTCACTCATCAGATTCTCGGTTCCGTATTTCGGTTTGATTACATAACAGGCTTAAGCCGGTTTTGTTAGCCCAAAAAATTCGCGGGCGGTTAATTCATCACGCGCAATCTGCGCTTTCAGTTCGTCCAGCGACGCAAATCGCTGCTCACTGCGTATTTTTTTACGCAACACTACTTGTATATGGCGACCGTACAGGTCCATTGCAACATCTAACAAATGCACTTCCAGCTGCTGGCGAATACCGGCAACCGTTGGGCGTGTTCCGATGTTTGCAACGCCGGGTAACGGCTTTTCACCGAGGCCCAGCACTTCCACCGCATAAACCCCTTTCACCGGGGAGACCTGACGGCGTAGCGGTACATTCGCCGTCGGGAAACCAATAGTGCGCCCTAACTCATCACCGTGGACAACGCGCCCGGAGATGGCAAACGGGTGCCCCAGTAAACTTTCCGCCAAAGCAAGGTTGTCATCTGCCAATGCCTGACGCACAGCGGTACTGCTGATACGCACGCCGCCTTCGCAAAAAGTTTGCGTACTGGTGATGTCGAAGCCGTATTCCGCGCCCGCTTTCTGTAATAACAAGAAATCACCTTCACGACCAGCGCCAAAGCGGAAATCATCACCAACAGCCAGAAATTTTACCCGCAAATGCTTCACCAGAAGATCGCTGATGAAATTTTGCGCGGTTAACGCCGCGAAACGTCTGTCGAAACGCACGCACAGCACGTAATCAACGCCACACTCTGCAAGGTAACGCAGTTTTTCCCGCAGTCGGGTCAGACGTGCCGGGGCTTTGTCGGTAGCAAACAGTTCCAGCGGTTGAGGCTCAAAAATCATCACCATCACCGGTAAGTTGCGCTTGCGCCCTTCTTCCTGCAACCCTTGCAACAGCGCGCGATGACCACGATGCACGCCGTCGAAATTACCAATAGTCAGCACACACCCTTCTTGCGGGGCCTGGCTGAGATTATGTATGCCGCGTATCAGCTTCATGTCTGGCTCAAAACAGTGAAAATCGTCCGAGTATACCTTGTACAGCGGTCAAGGTTAACCGGCGATTGAGTACTGAAATCAGAAAGAAGTGGCTTTTCATTGCCATGGCGCAAATCACGGTAAGAAACTAACGACCCGCTGCAATTTTATCGCGGAAAAGCTGTATTCACACCACGCAAGCTGGTAGAATCCTGCGCCATCACTACGTAACGAGCGCCGCCATATTAACGGCGCTTATTTGCACAAATCCATTGACAAAAGAAGGCTAAAAGGGCATATTCCTCGGCCTTTGAATTGTCCATATAGAACACATTTGGGAGTTGGACCTTGGCTAATATCAAATCAGCTAAGAAGCGCGCCATTCAGTCTGAAAAGGCTCGTAAGCACAACGCAAGCCGTCGCTCTATGATGCGTACTTTCATCAAGAAAGTATACGCAGCTATCGAAGCTGGCGACAAAGCTGCTGCACTGAAAGCATTTAACGAAATGCAACCGATCGTGGACCGTCAGGCTGCTAAAGGTCTGATCCACAAAAACAAAGCTGCACGTCATAAGGCTAACCTGACTGCGCAGATCAACAAACTGGCTTAATCGCCTTTTGTTGTCAGCTTTGTAAAAAAACCCGCGTAAGCGGGTTTTTTTATGTCTCCAGCAGGCCAAAACTGCAGCCTGCAAAGTACGAATAGTTATTTCGTGGCTGGCGTAAACAGCGCAGAGTAATCGGCATTGCAAATACGCTGTACCGCAGGGTGTTGAATCATCCTTTCGGCAAAAATCGCATGGTACTCTTCCATGACGTTCTCAACTCGCCCTATCTCCACAACCGAGTTATCATTATAAAAATCATTGGCATACAGCGAAGGCGCAACGAAAATAGCGTTATGCGTCGCCCCAAAGGCTTTCATCAACGCCGCATCATCAAACTCCCCCAGAATTTCAACGTTTAAGCCCTGAGAGTTAAACCAGTTTAATAGCTTGCGTCCCAACATTGAGCGACGCCCCGGAATAAGTAAGCGACGCTCTTCCAGACAGGCAGGAAACGGCTTTTCCGGCAGCGGGTTAGTGCACCAGAAACTGACGCCACACTCGCCAATTTTCATGGAAAACAGCCCTTCCTGTTGGGTGGAGTCTATCGGACAGTCAGAGATGATCATATCCAGCTTATGCTGACTCAACTGCTCTAACAGCATCTCGTGCGTCGATTCGAAACAGCGTAGATGGATCTGCTCGTCTTCTACAACGGCTGCATCCAGAACACTGCTGACCAGGCGTTTGGAAAGGGCATCTGCCACACCAACATCAAACAATAAGTTGGACTCTTTGCGATAGTTGACGATATCCAGCATTTCCTGGCTTAATGTGAACATTTTATCGGCATAGCGATAGACCAGTTCCCCCAGTTCACTGGGTTCCAGACCGCGTCCTTTACGCTTAAATAATTTCCCTTGCAGGCGCTCTTCCAGCGCCCGGATCTGTCCGGTAATGGTTTGTGGTGTTAAATAAAGCGCCTCCGCTGCGCCAACCACAGAGCCTTCTTTGTAGACATGCCAGAAGTAATACAAGTGGTTGTAATTGATATGAGACATGCTCATTTCTCTCCCTGATAAGAATGAAAAGGGAGCCATTTATGGCTCCCCGGAACATCGTCCTGTCAAACTGATGGACGTAAACGAATGCGTAACCAGCTATATCCAATTACCGCCGAAGAGATTGAGCCAACCAGAATGCCCAATTTCGCCCAGTTAATCAGTTCTGGATCTACGCTACCAAAAGCCAGGCTGGCGATAAAGATAGACATAGTAAAACCGATACCGCACAGGATACCAACCGCCATAATTTGCTGATAAGTGGTTCCCTCCGGCAAATGCGCCAGTTTCAAACGCAGCGCCAGCCAGCAGAACAAACTAATACCCAACGGCTTGCCAATCAGCAAACCGGCGATGATCCCTAATGGCAGGATGGAGGTCAGGCCATCCAGCGTCACGCCTTGCAGAGAAACGCCGGCATTGGCAAAAGCAAACAACGGCAAAATCAGATAAGCCACCCACGGGTGCAATACATGCTCCAGGCGCTTCGCCGGAGAACGACCATGCTTCTCTTTCAATGGAATAAAGAAACCGACAATGACGCCTGCCAGCGTTGCGTGGACGCCTGATTTCAACACTGCAGTCCACAACACCACGCCGACCAGAATATAAACTCCCGTGCGGCGAACACCACAAATGTTCAGCACCGCGAGCACCGCAATTGCTACAGCAGCAACGCCAAGAGAGGCCATTGACAAGTCATTAGTGTAAAACAAGGCGATGATAATGATGGCTCCAAGATCGTCAATAATAGCCAGCGCCATCAAAAAAATCTTCAGTGCTAACGGTACACGGCTTCCCAATAACGCCAGGACACCGAGGGCAAAGGCAATATCAGTCGCCGCCGGGATTGCCCACCCTTCACGAGTGATAGGATCGGCGTAGTTAAAGGCCAAATAGAGCAATGCCGGGACAATCATCCCGCCGATTGCGGCAATAACCGGAAACGCAGCCTGGCGCAAACTGGCCAACGATCCTTGCATCAGCTCGCGTTTAACTTCCAGACCAACTAACAGGAAAAATATCGCCATTAGCGCGTCATTTATCCATAACAGCATGTTTTTATTGATTTCAAGAGAACCTACCCGCAGCTGAACCGGCGTCTCAAGAAAGTCGTGATACCATCCACTGGTTGCACCGCTATTGGCCATAATCATCGCCAGAACAGCGGCAATGATGAGAATAATGCCTCCCGAGGCATCACTGCTAAAGAATCGATGCAGATGTTTCACTTTTTATTTCTCTTTCAGGTGAATAGATCGTTTTTACTATTTTACTCTGCACGAATCATCGTTAAAATCAGATTATAGTGTAGGAACAATTCGCTTTTAACGATCTATAAAGAAGATTATGTCACTAGCAGAGGAAGTGTTGTTGGCGCTCGAAAGCGGTGGCTGATGACCTCAAACCCTGATAATCATAGCCTAATGTCAAGATTTCTGAGGGGTTTATTCGGAATAAGTAATTTGTTGTAAGCCGGAGCTGTTTGTTAGGGCAATATTTCAAATATATCCAACTTATTTGTCAATAATTGCAATAAAGGGAGAAATCAACGTTAATTAATTGAATCCTTTAAAAATTACGCCATAAAAATGCGAGGCGTCTTCAGGATTAGAATCGATAAAACAGAATGGGTTAAAGAGAGCGATATAATAGCGGCGGGTGCTTGAGGCTGTCTGTCTCAGGCATTAGCTGAACGGCAGATAGAGAAAAGCCCCGAGTGATATTTTACCATCAACCCGAGGCCCCCTATATGCAGAACACATGTAGAGTGCCTCTTACTGACCGTAAGGTCAAGGAGAAGAGAGCAATGAAGCAGCATAAGGCGATGATTGTCGCCCTGATCGTCATCTGTATCACCGCTGTAGTGGCGGCGCTGGTAACGAGAAAAGACCTCTGTGAGGTTCACATCCGAACTGGCCAGACGGAGGTTGCTGTTTTCACGGCTTACGAATCCGAGTAAGAGCAACGGCGGGGAGTGCTCCCCGCCACTTTATTGGTGCTCGCATATCTTCAACGCACCCTATTTTTACCCAGGCCTGCCCACGAGCAGGCTTTTGGGGAGGTTAGCGAGTCAGGTCGTCGAAAAACTTCTTCACACCATCAAAGAAGCTCTTTGAGCGCGGGCTGTTGTGCTCGCCGGTTGGGCCACCGAAGCTTTCCTGCAGCTCTTGCAGCAGCTGTTTCTGCTTCTCGTTCAGGCCTACCGGTGTTTCGACGACAACGCGGCACAGCAAATCACCCTGTGCGCCACCGCGGACAGACTTGACGCCTTTACCGCGCATACGGAACAGCTTACCGGTCTGGGTTTCGCCAGGCACTTTCAGTTTAACGCGACCATCAAGGGTCGGTACTTCGATTTCACCACCCAGCGCCGCCATAGCGAAGTTGATCGGGACTTCGCAATACAGGTTGTTGCCTTCACGCTCGAAAATCGGGTGCTGTTTAACCTGAACCTGAACGTACAGATCGCCTGCCGGTGCGCCGTGTTCACCCGCTTCACCTTCGCCCGCAAGACGGATGCGGTCTCCAGTGTCCACCCCTGCCGGGATTTTAACGGACAGCGTTTTGCTGCGCTCAACACGACCATGACCATGACATTTGTTGCACGGATCTTTGATAAGCGTACCGCGCCCCTGACAGTGTGGACAGGTCTGTTGCACGGCAAAGAAACCCTGGCGCATCTGCACCTGACCAGAACCATGACAGGTCGGACAGGTCTGCGGCTGTGTACCTGGTTTTGCACCGCTACCGTGGCAAACGTCACACTCTTCCAGAGTCGGAATGCGGATCTCTTTGGTCACGCCACGTACAGCTTCTTCGAGGGTGAGCTCCATGTTATAGCGTAAATCAGCACCGCGCGCCGCACGTTGACGACCACGTCCGCCGCCAAAAATATCGCCGAAAACGTCACCAAAAATATCGCTGAAGTCTGCGCCGCCGCCAAAACCGCCGCCGCCCATGCCGCCTTGCTCAAATGCCGCATGACCGTACTGATCATATGCCGCGCGTTTTTGCGAGTCGGTCAGAACTTCATAAGCTTCCTTGATCTCTTTAAATTTCGCCTCGGCCTCTTTGTCACCCTGGTTACGGTCCGGGTGATATTTCATGGCCAGGCGTTTATAGGCCTTTTTGATTTCACGCTCTTCCGCTGTTTTGGAAACGCCTAAAATCTCGTAATAATCTTGCTTAGCCATTTTTTTTGATTTGCCCCTAGATGAATGCACGGGCGGAGAGGAAAATCCCCTTCGCCCGTGTCAGTATAATTACCCGTTTATAGGGCGATTATTTTTTGTCTTTGACTTCTTCAAACTCAGCGTCGACAACATCGTCATCTTTCGCGTTGTTTGCAGAAGCATCAGCACCGGCAGTCTGCTGCTGTGCATGTTGCTGCTGGGCGATTTCCATCAGTTTCTGGGAAACCTGTGCCAGTTCCTGCATTTTCGCTTCGATAGCGGCTTTGTCTTCACCTTTCAGAGCAGTTTCCAGTGCAGTCAGCGCAGACTCGATAGCAGTTTTGTCGTCAGCCGGCAGTTTGTCGCCTGCTTCTTCAACCTGCTTACGGGTGCTGTGCAGCAGATGGTCGCCCTGGTTGCGAGTCTGTACCAGCTCTTCAAACTTACGGTCTGCTTCGGCGTTAGCTTCCGCGTCGCGTACCATTTTCTGGATTTCATCTTCGTTCAGACCAGAAGAAGCCTTGATGGTGATCTTCTGCTCTTTACCGCTGTTTTTGTCTTTCGCGGAAACGTGCAGGATACCGTCAGCATCGATATCGAAGGTAACTTCGATCTGCGGCATACCGCGCGGAGCCGGGTTGATACCATCCAGGTTGAACTGACCCAGAGATTTGTTATCAGCCGCACGTTTACGTTCACCCTGCAGCACGTGGATGGTTACCGCAGACTGGTTGTCTTCAGCGGTAGAGAACACCTGGCTGTGCTTGGTCGGGATAGTGGTGTTTTTCGCGATAAGCGTCGTCATCACACCACCCATGGTTTCGATACCCAGAGACAGCGGGGTAACGTCCAGCAGCAGTACGTCTTTCACGTCGCCAGTCAGTACACCACCCTGAACGGCAGCACCGATTGCCACAGCTTCGTCCGGGTTAACGTCTTTACGCGGCTCTTTACCAAAGAACTCAGCAACTTTCTTCTGAACCATCGGCATACGAGTCTGACCACCAACGAGGATAACATCGTCGATATCAGATACGGACAGGCCAGCATCCTGCAGAGCAACTTTCAGCGGCTCAATGGAACGGTTCACCAGGTCTTCGACCAGGCTTTCCAGTTTTGCACGAGTCACTTTGATGTTCATGTGTTTCGGACCAGTCGCATCTGCGGTGATGTACGGCAGGTTAACGTCGGTCTGCTGAGCGGAAGACAGTTCGATTTTCGCTTTTTCTGCCGCTTCTTTCAGGCGCTGCATTGCCAGCGGATCGTTGCGCAGGTCAATGCCCTGATCTTTCTTGAATTCTTCAACCAGGTAGTTGATCAGACGGCTGTCGAAGTCTTCACCACCCAGGTGGGTATCACCGTTGGTTGCCAGAACTTCGAAGGTTTTTTCGCCGTCAACTTCGTCGATTTCGATAATAGAAATATCGAAAGTACCACCACCCAGGTCATAAACCGCGATAGTACGGTTGCCAGTACCTTTGTCCAGACCGTAAGCCAGTGCAGCAGCGGTCGGTTCGTTGATGATACGTTTTACTTCCAGACCAGCGATACGGCCTGCGTCTTTGGTTGCCTGACGCTGAGCATCGTTAAAGTATGCCGGTACGGTAATAACAGCTTCAGTTACCGGTTCACCCAGGTAATCTTCAGCGGTTTTCTTCATTTTTTTCAGCACTTCAGCAGAGATCTGCGGCGGTGCCATTTTCTGGCCTTTAACTTCGACCCAAGCGTCGCCGTTATCAGCAGCAATAATTTTGAACGGCATGATGGAAACATCACGCTGCACTTCTTCGTCCTGGAAGCGGCGGCCAATCAGGCGTTTAATCGCAAACAGGGTGTTTTGCGGGTTCGTCACTGCCTGACGTTTAGCCGGCTGACCAACCAGAGTTTCACCATCCTGGGTATAGGCAATGATAGAAGGCGTGGTGCGATCGCCTTCGGCGTTCTCCAGCACACGAGGAGTGGTGCCATCCATAATCGCTACACAAGAGTTGGTAGTACCCAGGTCGATACCAATTATTTTACCCATCTAAACGTCTCCACTATATATTCGGTCATCATGTGGTTGTGAGTCTGTAATAGGGGCGAAACGTCTGGTTTCAACTGCCCAATTTCATTTTTTTGCAGACTCACTCACTGCGGTTGACTACTAAATGGGGTCGTAACCCACGTCATCAAGGGGGAGATGCAAAAATTTTTTGTGCTTTTGCGCAGAAATTTCACGATATGCCGGAAGAAGTGAAAAAAAGGGAGCAATAATATTCACGTAAAAAATGAATTTCACACAAATCATTCACTAAAAAATTGTAATAAAAAGAAAAGATTACTCACCTGAATCTTCTTTTCGTCAGCAGTAAACTAGTGGCTATTCTTCCCCCGACTGCTCCCCGCTAAGAGAATCTTCATGAAATCCATTTTTATGATTTCCGCCAGCCTCGTGCTCGGCCTGATGCTGTGCTGCACCGCGCAGGCCAACGGCCATAAAATCCTCGGCGTCATTGCCATGCCGCGTAACGAAACCAACGATCTGACGTTGAAACTCCCCGTTTGCCGCATTGTAAAACGCATACAACTCACTGCCGATCATGGCGATTTACAGTTAAGCGCCGCGTCGGTTTATTTCAAAGCAGCCCGTAGCGCCAGCCAAAGCCTGAACATTCCGGCTGAAATCAAAGAAGGGCAAACCACCGGCTGGATCAACATTAACAGCGATAACGACAACAAACGCTGCGTGTCAAAAATCACCTTTTCCGGTCATACGGTGAACTCATCGGATATGGCCACGCTGAAAATTATCGGCGACGACTAATCTTTTAATACAGAAGCCACAATGACATGAACGTCAATTATCTACATGATTCGGACTTAGATTTTCTACAGCATTGCAGCGAAGAACAGCTGGCAAACTTTACCCGCTTACTCACTCATAATGAAAAAGGCAAAACCCGCCTGTCCAGCGTATTAATGCGCAACGAACTGTTTAAATCGATGGAAGGGCATCCAGAGCAGCATCGCCGCAACTGGCAGCTAATTGCCGGGGAATTACAACATTTCGGCGGCGATAGCATCGCTAACAAACTGCGCGGACACGGCAAACGGTATCGCGCTATTTTACTCGACGTCTCCAAACGGCTGAAACTGAAAGCCGATAAAGAGATGTCTACCTTTGAAATAGAGCAACAGTTACTCGAACATTTTCTGCGCAACACCTGGAAGAAAATGGACGAGACGCATAAAAAGGAGTTTTTGCAGACCGTCAACGCGAAGGTTAACGAACTGGAAGAGCTGCTGCCGTTATTGATGAAAGACAAGCAACTGGCCAAAGGCGTGTCGCATCTGCTTTCCAGCCAGCTGACCCGCATTTTGCGTACCCACGCTGCGATGAGCGTGCTTGGGCATGGTCTGCTACGCGGCGCGGGTCTGGGAGGGCCGGTGGGTGCAGCATTAAATGGGGTTAAAGCCGTTAGCGGCACTGCCTTTCGGGTGACAATTCCAGCGGTGTTACAAATCGCCTGTCTGCGACGAATGATTAGCGCCACTCAGCCCTGATACCTGACACAGGGGAAAATTTTCATTTTCCCCTCAAAAGATCGTAGACACTGCCCCACTGGCTGATTATTATGCCGCGCCCTGAAAACACTACAGTTATTCAGGGAAATTATTTCACCATTCATTCGATGATGATTTTTGAGGAATTATGGGCAACACTAAGTTGGCTAATCCGGCACCGCTGGGCCTGATGGGCTTCGGCATGACCACCATTATGCTTAACCTGCACAACGTGGGTTATTTCGCTCTGGACGGTATTATTCTTGCCATGGGTATCTTCTACGGCGGCATTGCGCAAATTTTTGCCGGTCTGCTGGAGTACAAAAAAGGCAACACTTTCGGTTTAACCGCATTCACCTCTTACGGTTCTTTCTGGCTGACGCTGGTTGCGATTCTGCTGATGCCGAAACTGGGTCTGACCGATGCGCCAAATGCACAGTTCCTTGGTGTCTACCTGGGTCTGTGGGGCGTATTTACGCTGTTTATGTTCTTCGGCACGCTGAAAGGCGCACGCGTTCTGCAATTCGTTTTCTTTAGCCTGACCGTGCTGTTTGCCCTGCTGGCGATCGGTAACATTGCCGGTAATGCTGCGATCATCCACTTTGCCGGCTGGATTGGTTTGATCTGCGGTGCCAGCGCAATCTATCTGGCGATGGGTGAAGTGCTGAACGAGCAGTTTGGCCGCACCGTTCTGCCAATTGGTGAATCCCACTAATTGTTTGAGATCCCCCCGCTCGGGGGGATTTTTTTATTCGTTAACTTCGCGTCTTGCACTCTTTGGTCTGAATGCCGCTACCACTTCCGGTGCCGTTTCAACGTATGGCCCTTCCAGCAACTGAATGCAGTACGGTACGCTGGCAAAAATACCGTGCACCACGACGTTACCCTCAGCATCCTTCACACCTTCCAGCGTCTCTTTGATGGACTTCGGCTGACCGGGTAAGTTAAGGATCAGTGCCTGTTTGCGAATCACACCCACCTGACGCGAAAGGATCGCGGTTGGTACAAAATGCAGGCTAATCTGGCGCATCTGTTCACCAAAGCCCGGCATCTCGCGGTCAGCTACTGCCAGCGTCGCATCGGGCGTTACGTCACGACGCGCCGGGCCAGTTCCGCCCGTGGTGAGCACCAGATGACAACTCATTTCATCCACCAGCTCACACAACGTTTGCTCGATGATCGCCTGCTCATCGGGGATTAAGCGGGTTTCCAGTTCAAACGGCGTGGTTAGCGCCGATGTCAGCCATTCTTCCAGTGCAGGGATACCTTTATCCTGATAAACGCCGCTGGATGCGCGATCAGAGATGGAAACTAAGCCAATACGTAAAGTATTCATCAAGATTTTTCCGTTTAAACAGTCTCGTTAAACAGAATGATACACTGCGAAGGGAGTGACAGACAGGCTTCAGAAGAGGTAGCGTGACCGACTTCCCGGTCACGCTAAGAATGATTACAGCAGATCGCCGATCATTTTTTCCAGTTTTTCCTGGTCAACAGCAAACTTACGGATACCTTCCGCCAGTTTATCTACTGCCATTGGATCCTGGTTGTGCTGCCACAGGAACTCAGACTCGGTGATACGCGCCGGACGCGCTTTCACTTCGCCGGTGTAAGACAGTTTACGTTCGATAGCCCCTTCGCTCTCAGCCAGCTCTTTCAGCAGTGCCGGTGCGATGGTCAGACGGTCGCAGCCTGCCAGTTCCAGAATTTCGCCGATGTTACGGAAGCTTGCGCCCATAACCACGGTTTCATAGCCGTGCTCTTTGTAGTACTGGTAGATTTCAGATACAGAAACCACGCCCGGATCTTCTGCCGGAGCGTACTCTTTCTTATCGGTATTCGCTTTGTACCAATCCAGAATACGACCAACGAACGGAGAGATCAGGAACACGCCCGCTTCCGCACAAGCACGCGCCTGAGCGAAGGAGAACAGCAGAGTCAGGTTACAGTTGATACCTTCTTTTTCCAGCTGTTCAGCAGCACGGATACCCTGCCAGGTAGACGCCAGTTTGATCAGAATACGATCGTTGCTGATACCCGCATCGTTGTAGAGTTTGATCAGGCGTTTTGCTTTCGCAATTGACGCTTCAGTGTCATAAGAAAGACGCGCATCAACTTCAGTGGAGATACGACCCGGAACCAGTTTAAGGATTTCCAGACCAATATTTACTGCCAGTTTGTCGGTCGCGTCCACGATCTGCTGCGCGCGATCGTTACTCTGCTGTTTCGCCCAGGCGACAGCATCATCAATCAACTTACGGTATTCCGGAATCTGCGCTGCGTTAAGAATGAGAGAAGGGTTGGTTGTGGCATCCTGCGGTTGATACAGCTTCATTGCCGCGATGTCCCCAGTGTCGGCCACTACAGTGGTGTACTGACGAAGGGAGGTCAATTTGTCCGTCATGATAGTATTTCTCTTTAAACAGCTTGTTAGGGGGATGTAACCGGTCTGCCCTGATGATATCACGACGCAACGACAGCGCAACCGCAGACGAGAGGGTTATAGCCAGGCGAGACTGTTTAAGTTTTCTGACACTGCGTTGATATCGCTCGCCATTTTTAAACAAAAACTCGAGTATGCTACACAGGCGTTATCTACCAATGCACATCGTATATAATTCTTAATCAATTGGTAACGTTTACACAGGAATGTAACCGCGTGCCGGCGACAAGAGGGATACGAATGCCTGATTTTTTCTCTTTTATTAACAATGTACTATGGGGATCAGTGATGATCTACCTGCTCTTCGGTGCAGGTTGCTGGTTCACTTTTCGCACCGGATTCGTTCAGTTTCGCTACATTCGCCAGTTTGGCAAAAGTCTCAAAAATAGCGTTCATCCCCAACCGGGTGGCTTAACCTCTTTTCAGTCACTGTGCACTAGTCTTGCCGCGCGCGTCGGCAGCGGTAACCTCGCAGGTGTTGCGTTGGCCATTACTGCCGGTGGCCCCGGGGCTATCTTCTGGATGTGGATTGCCGCGTTTATCGGCATGGCAACCTCTTTTGCAGAATGTTCCCTTGCCCAGCTTTATAAAGAACGTGACGCTAATGGGCAGTTTCGCGGTGGTCCAGCATGGTATATGGCACGTGGATTGGGGATGCGCTGGATGGGCGTGCTATTCGCTATCTTTTTGCTCATTGCCTACGGATTGATTTTCAGCGGTGTTCAGGCAAACGCCGTTGCCCGCGCGATGAATTTTGCGTTTGATGTTCCACCATTAGTAACTGGCATCATTCTCGCCGTCTTTACTCTGTTGGCGATAACCCACGGTATTCATGGCGTAGCCCGACTGATGCAATGGTTTGTCCCTGCGATGGCATTAATCTGGGTACTCACCAGTCTGGCCATTTGTGCGATGAATATCGAGCAACTTCCTCACGTCATTTGGTCTATTTTTGAAAGCGCCTTTGGCTGGCAGGAAGCGGCAGGCGGCGCGGCGGGCTACACCCTGAGTCAGGCGGTTACAAACGGCTTTCAGCGCAGTATGTTTTCTAATGAGGCGGGAATGGGTTCGACACCAAACGCAGCAGCGGCAGCGGCATCCTGGCCGCCGCATCCGGCTGCGCAAGGCATTGTCCAGATGATCGGCATTTTCATCGACACCCTGGTCATCTGCACGGCGAGCGCCATGCTGATATTACTGGCCGGAAACGGTACAACCTATATGCCGCTGGAGGGTATACAACTTCTCCAGAAAGCGATGCGAGCACTAATGGGTTCCTGGGGAGCAGAGTTTGTTACAATAGTGGTAATTCTGTTTGCCTTCAGCTCCATCGTCGCCAATTACATTTATGCAGAAAATAATCTTTTCTTTTTACGCCTGAACAGCCCCAAAGCGATCTGGTGCCTGCGTATCTGCATCTTTACCACCGTGATTGGTGGCACGTTACTTAGTCTGCCCATGATGTGGCAACTGGCTGATATTATTATGGCGTGTATGGCTATCACTAATCTGACCGCTATTTTGCTGCTCTCTCCGGTAGTGCATACCATTGCCAGTGATTATCTTCGCCAGCGCAAACTTGGTGTGCGTCCGGTGTTTGATCCGCTGCGCTACCCGGATATCGACCAGCAACTCGCGCCTGATACGTGGGATGATGTTTCGCGGGACTAATCACAACTATCGATCAATTCATCCGCTTTTTTTGCTACAGTCGCTGTAAATTTCCTGCAAGGACTGGATATGCTGATTCTGATTTCACCTGCGAAAACGCTTGATTATCAAAGCCCGTTGGCTACCACGCGCTATACGTTGCCGGAGCTGTTAGACAACTCTCAGCAGCTTATTCACGAAGCGCGGAAGCTGACGCCCCCGCAGATTAGCACGCTGATGCGCATCAGTGACAAACTGGCGGGTATCAACGCCGCTCGCTTTCAAGACTGGCAGCCAGATTTCACCCCGGAGAATGCCCGACAGGCGATTCTGGCGTTCAAAGGCGATGTCTACACAGGTTTGCAGGCCGAAACCTTCAGTGAAGAAGATTTCGCTTTTGCCCAGCAGCACCTGCGTATGCTTTCCGGTTTGTATGGCGTACTGCGCCCACTTGATTTAATGCAGCCATATCGTCTGGAGATGGGTATTCGTCTTGAGAACGCCAGGGGTAAAGATCTGTACCAATTCTGGGGTGATGTGATCACAAACAAGCTGAACGAGGCGCTCGAAGCGCAAGGCGATCAGGTAGTGATTAATCTGGCGTCAGATGAGTATTTTAAATCAGTGAAACCGAAGAAACTGAATGCTGAGATTATCAAGCCGGTGTTCCTCGATGAGAAGAACGGTAAGTTTAAGGTTATTAGCTTCTACGCTAAGAAAGCGCGTGGCCTGATGAGTCGTTTTATTATTGAAAATCGCCTGACCAAACCAGAGCAACTGACTGGTTTTAATAGTGAAGGTTACTTCTTCGATGAAGCCAGTTCCAGCAATGGCGAACTGGTGTTTAAACGCTACGAACTGCGTTAAGTTTGCGGTAAATGCCGGAGGTCATCCGGCATTTGTATTTACCGATGGTGCCTGTCCGGACCCGGACGATGATCGCCGCCGTGATCGTGTCGATGATCTCCACGGTGATCATTTCGATGATCATTATACCAATTATGACGCGGCGCTCCGTGTGGGTGCCAGCGATTGTCTCGCCATTCATAATTTCGATACCACCAGTCACGGTCACGCCAGTAACCGCCATCCCAGTAGTAACCACGGTGGTCGCGATCGCCAATCTGTAATTTCACTGATGGTACTAGCATTATTTCCCCAGCCTGCGCTGCCATAGGAGCGACCAGAATCAGGGAAAGTGCGAGTAAGATAGGTTGCATCTTTTTCACAGGTGACTCCTTTTATCATTGCCAGTTATGGGCCGATATGAGGAGCTTACGGTAAAAGAATCCCCGTTGTCATTCTCTACAATTCAAAGAGCTAAGTTACCGCATTTATTGAAAATTTCTCCTTTTTTTCTGTCGATTTTTCTCATGTTTTCTCCATAAAAAAGCCGAACTGCATAAACGCAAGCCCGGCCATTTTCAGGAAATTAATGGATACTACTTATGATTCATCATCAGCTTGCGCAACGCGGCAAAATCGGCGGGCAGATTATGAGAAAGCAGCGGTAATTCAGCTCGTTCTGCCAGCTCTTTTGGCAGCGCCAGCGATTCACCGAGAATCGCTTCCACACTCTCTTTAAACTTCGCCGGATGTGCGGTGCCAAGGAACAGACCATATTCGCCTGGATGCAACTGGTCACGCAGCGCACGGTAAGCCACAGCAGCGTGCGGTTCTGAGGTATAGCCCAGCTCTTTTAACTCACGCATCGTCTGTTGCGTGGTTTCATCATCCACCGCCGCATAACCCAGCTCTTTCAGTTGCCAGATTTTGCGGCGGAACAACTCTTCCACGCGCGGCCAGTTGTTCGGCTGACTCACGTCCATCGCGTTGGATAACGTCGCCTGGGTGGCTTTTGGCGACCACTGCCCGTCGTGCAGGAAACGCGGCACGGTATCGTTCACGTTGGTCGCAGCAATAAAACGCTTCACCGGCAGGCCAAGAGATTTCGCCAGTAGGCCTGCCGTCAAATCGCCGAAGTTACCGCTCGGCACCGAGACAACCAGCTGGTTGCGCGCTTCTTGCGGCAACTGCGCCACAGCTTCAAAGTAGTAGCAAATTTGCGCCAGCAACCGGCTGATGTTAATGGAGTTAGCGGAGTTTAACCCCAGCGCCACTTTCAGTTCTTCATCATCAAACGCCTGCTTCACCAGCGCCTGACAGGCATCGAAATCGCCGTCGATGGCAACGGTTTCAATATTGCCGCCCAGCGTACAGAACAGCTTTTCTTGCAGGGGACTGATTTTGCCGCGTGGATAGAGGATAACCACTTTTACATTCGGTAAACCGTAAAAAGCGTGAGCCACTGCCGCCCCGGTATCGCCGGAGGTCGCGGTCAGAATGGTCACTGGCTTATCACCCGCAATATGGGTCAGCATTTGCGCCATAAAGCGACCGCCGAAATCTTTAAATGCCAGCGTTGGCCCGTGGAACAATTCCAGACAACCGACATCGCTTTCAACATTGGCGACCGGAGCCGGGAAGGCAAACGCCGCGCGCACGCGCTCTTCCAGTATTTCCTGCGGGATTTCATCACCAATAAACGCCGAAAGGATCTTCGCACTGCGGGTGACAAAATCCAGCTTCAGCATCTCATCAATTTCAGTCAGGCTGAATTCCGGCAGGTCGTGCGGAAAAAACAGCCCCTGATTTTTGCCCAACCCCTGGGTTACGGCTTGCGCAAAGCTGACCTGCTCGTTGTGATCTTTCAGATTGTAGAGTTTCATTTAGTTTTCCAGTACTCGTGCGCCCGCCGTATCCAGCCGGCAAATATGAACAAAACCTTCCTGATTTTGCAGGTAGTTCTTACCCAACCAGTCGGCAACGCGCTGGGCGGTATCCGGCTTGTCACACAGAGCGAACAATGTCGGACCGGAGCCGGAGATACCGCTCGCTACCGCGCCTATTTCCGCAACCGCCTGCCGCGACTGCCTGAAGCCTGGCAATAAACGTTCACGGTAGGGTTCAGCGATAACATCTTTCATCAGCTTCGCGGCAAGCTCAGGCTGACGGGAATAGCAGGCGTGAATGAAGCCCGCCAGATGTCGCCCGTGCGCAATGCAATCCTGGCGGCGATACTGCGCCGGTAATATAGCTCGTGCTTCTGCCGTCGAGACTTTAATCCCCGGATACGCCAGCACCCACAGCCACTCATCAAACCCCGGCACTTGCTGACTGATGATGCCATTTTCTTCGATCATCAACTGCATACCACCAAGAAAGCACGGTGCCACGTTGTCATAATGAATGCTGCCAGAGATACGTCCTTCCAGCTCGCCCATCAAAGCCAGCAAACGGGTATCATTGAGCGGCTTGCCGCAGTGTTCATTCATCGCTACCAGTGCCGCGACCACCGAACAGGCGCTGGAACCTAAACCAGAACCGATCGGCATATTCTTTTCCAGGGTCATCGCCACTGGAATTTGCTTGCCCAACTCCTGGCAAAAACGCTCCCAGCACTGATAAACGATATTTTCTCGAGGTTCTGACGGTAACTTGTCGGCAAACCGTCCAAGGTTGTTGAGGCTGAATGTCTCTGCCGCCGCAACCGTCACCACATCCCCAAGCAACTCGCCATCAACAGGCGTTACCGCCGCGCCAAGCACATCAAACCCGACGCTCATATTGGCACTGGAAGCCGGAGCATAAACTTTAACCATGTCAGACTCCTAACTTCCATGAGAGGGTGCGTAGCAGATCGGCAAAGACACCGGCAGCCGTAACGTCATTGCCCGCGCCGTATCCGCGCAGAACCAACGGCAGCGGCTGATAATAGTGGCTATAGAAGGCCAGGGCGTTTTCGCCATTTTTCACTTTGAACAGCGGATCGTTACCGTCCACTTCAGCAATTTTCACGCGGCAGACGCCATCGTCATCAATATTGCCAACATAGCGCAAAACTTTACCCTCATCACGAGCCTTCGCCACGCGCGCGGCAAAGAGATCGTCGAGCTGTGACAGATTCGCCATAAAAGCTGCAACATCACCCTCTGCGTTAAACTCTGCGGGCAGCACAGGTTCGATCTCGATATCCGCCAGCTCCAGTTCACGTCCAGTTTCACGGGCGAGAATCAACAGTTTGCGCGCCACATCCATACCAGAAAGATCATCACGCGGATCCGGTTCGGTATACCCCATTTCCCGCGCCAGCGTGGTCGCCTCAGAGAAACTCATGCCTTCGTCTAGCTTGCCGAAGATGTATGAAAGCGAACCAGAAAGAATGCCGGAGAATTTCATCAACTCATCACCTGCATTGAGCAGGTTTTGCAGATTCTCAATGACCGGTAATCCCGCACCGACGTTGGTGTCATAGAGGAATTTACGTCGCGATTTTTCCGCCGCATAACGCAACTGGTGGTAGTAATCCATCGACGAGGTGTTGGCCTTTTTGTTCGGCGTGACAACGTGGAAACCTTCGCGCAGGAAGTCGGCATATTGATCCGCCACCGCCTGGCTGGAGGTGCAGTCAACAATGACCGGGTTCAGCAGATGATATTCTTTCACCAGGCGAATTAAGCGCCCAAGGTTGAACGCCTCTTTGGCTTGCGCCAGTTCTTCCTGCCAGTTTTCCAGGTTGAGGCCATGCACATTAGTCAGCAACGCCTTCGAGTTAGCAACGCCACAGACTCGTAAATCAATATGTTTGTTCTTCAGCCAGCTTTGCTGACGCTTTAGTTGCTCCAGCAGCGCGCCGCCAACACCGCCAACGCCAATCACAAACACTTCGATAACCTGATCGGTATTGAACAGCATCTGGTGGGTAACGCGCACGCCAGTCGTCGCGTCATCGTTATTTACCACGACAGAGATTGAGCGTTCAGAAGAACCCTGAGCAATGGCGACAATGTTGATATTGGCACGAGCCAGCGCGGCAAAGAATTTCGCCGAGATCCCACGCAGCGTGCGCATACCATCGCCCACCACCGAGATAATGGCCAGTCGTTCCGTCACCGCCAGCGGCTCCAGTAAACCTTCTTTCAGTTCAAGATAGAACTCTTCCTGCATTGCCCGTTCAGCTCGCACACAGTCGCTTTGTGGAACGCAGAAACTGATGCTGTATTCGGAAGACGATTGCGTAATCAGCACCACTGAAATGCGGGCGCGTGACATTGCTGCAAAGACGCGCGCCGCCATGCCGACCATCCCTTTCATTCCTGGACCGGAAACGCTGAACATTGCCATGTTATTCAGATTGGAAATGCCCTTGACCGGTAATTCGTCTTCATCACGGCTGGCACCGATGAGCGTCCCTGGCGCTTGTGGATTTCCGGTGTTTTTAATCAGGCAAGGGATCTGGAACTGAGCGATGGGGGTAATGGTGCGGGGGTGAAGAACTTTAGCGCCGAAGTAGGAAAGCTCCATCGCTTCCTGATAGGACATCGACTTTAACAACCTCGCATCGGGCACCTGACGCGGGTCGCAGGTATAGACACCGTCGACGTCCGTCCAGATCTCGCAACAATCGGCACGTAAACAGGCGGCCAGTACCGCAGCGGAGTAGTCGGAACCGTTACGTCCCAGCACCACCAGTTCGCCTTTTTCATTACCGGCGGTGAAACCTGCCATCAGCACCATGTGGTCAGCCGGAATGCGGCTTGCCGCAATACGGCGGGTGGACTCAGCAATATCGACGGTAGATTCGAGGTAATGACCGACTGCCAGCAGTTTTTCGACCGGATCGATAACGGTAACGTTATGTCCGCGCGCTTCCAGTACACCGGCCATAATGGCGATCGACATTTTTTCACCACGGCAGATCAACGCAGCGTTGATGCTGTCCGGGCACTGTCCCAACAGGCTGATACCATGCAGAACATGTTTAATTTGGGCAAATTCTTGATCGACGAACGTTTTCAGTTGCGCCAGCGGAAATCCCGGCTGGGCGGCGGCGAGTCCCGTCAGAAGTTCGGCAAAAATACGTTCGGCATCGCTGATATTGGGCAAAGCATCCTGGCCGCTAATCGTTTTTTCAATCATCGCCACCAGATGGTTGGTTATTTTGGCGGGAGCAGAGAGGACTGTAGCCACCTGCCCCTGCCTGGCATTGCTCTCCAGAATATCGGCAACCCGCAGAAAACGTTCCGCATTTGCCACTGATGTACCGCCGAACTTCAACACTCGCATGGTTGTTACCTCGTTACCTTTGGTCGAAAAAAAAGCCCGCACTGTCAGGTGCGGGCTTTTTTCTGTGTTTCCTGTACGCGTCAGCCCGCACCGTTACCTGTGGTAATGGTGATGGTGGTGGTAATGGTGGTGCTGATGCGTTTCATGGATGTTGTGTACTCTGTAATTTTTATCTGTCTGTGCGCTATGCCTATATTGGTTAAAGTATTTAGTGACCTAAGTCAATAAAATTTTAATTTACTCACGGAAGGCAACCAGTTCATAAGCTGCTGGCAGATGCTCTTTTTTAATCCATTCAGAGACAGATTTCCCGTTGCAGTCAGAATGAAAACCTAAAAACAACATGACGTGGCGTTTTTTATTTGGTGATATTTTTTTCAATATCATGCAACAAACGATGCAACATTGCGGTATCTCGTTGCTCTAAAAGCCCCAGACGTTGCTGTAACCAGTCGACCAGTTTTGTGTCATCTGCCACCGCTAACGTCGTTAACAACGACATGGCACGTTCGCGTAAAGCGCGCAGTTGATGTTGGTCTGCCGTTGCGTTACTTTTCGTCGGTTGTTGTATTAATGTTGCTAATTGATAGCAATAGACCATCACCGCCTGCCCCAGATTGAGCGAAGGGTAATCTGCCACCATTGGCACACCGGTAAGAATATCAGCCAGTGCCAGTTCCTCGTTGGTCAGCCCGGAATCTTCACGACCAAAGACCAGCGCCACATGATTCATCCACGCCGATTTTTCTTCCAACAATGGCACCAGTTCCACCGGTGTCGCGTAGTAATGATATTTCGCCCGACTACGCGCTGTAGTGGCGACCGTGAAATCTACGTCATGTAACGATTCAGCCAGCGTCGGAAAAACTTTAATATTATCAATAATATCACCGGAGCCATGAGCAACCCATCGGGTGGCTGGCTCCAGGTGCGCCTGGCTATCGACAATCCGCAGTTCGCTAAAACCCATCGTTTTCATTGCCCGCGCTGCTGCCCCAATATTTTCTGCTCTGGCGGGTGCAACCAGAATAATCGTCAAACGCATGTTGCTACTCTTCTTGACCAAATAACCGCGAATAGAGTGATGAATGTCAACTTACTGCGCGGAGAGAATTTACAAAATATTAACGCAAATCGCAGAAAAAGCCCTTTACTTAACTTAAAAAAAGCTAAACTATTTCTTGACTGTACTAACCGTTCAATTGTTAAAAAACGCTACATATCTTTCTGTTTACTTAGGATAATTTTATAAAAAATAAATCTCGACAATTGGATTCACCACGTTTATTAGTTGTAGGATGCAACTAGTTGGATTATTAAAATAATGTGACGAAAGCTAGCATTTAGATACGATGATTTCATCAAACTGTTAACGTGCTACAATTGAACTTGATATATGTCAACGAAGCGTAGTTTTATTGGGTGTCCGGCACGTCTTAGCCTGTTATGTCGCTGTTAAAATGGTTAGGATGACAGCCGTTTTTGACACTGTCGGGTCCTGAGGGAAAGTACCCACGACCAAGCTAATGATGTTGTTGACGTTGATGGAAAGTGCATCAAGAACGCAATTACGTACTTTAGTCATGTTACGCCGATCATGTTAATTTGCAGCATGTATCAGGCAGGTCAGGGACTTTTGTACTTCCTGTTTCGATTTAGTTGGCAATTTAGGTAGCAAACATGCAGACCCCGCACATTCTTATCGTTGAAGACGAGTTGGTAACACGCAACACGTTGAAAAGTATTTTCGAAGCGGAAGGCTATGATGTTTTCGAAGCGACAGATGGCGCGGAAATGCATCAGATCCTCTCTGAATATGACATCAACCTGGTGATCATGGATATCAATCTGCCGGGTAAGAACGGTCTTCTGTTAGCGCGTGAACTGCGCGAGCAGGCGAATGTTGCGTTGATGTTCCTGACTGGCCGTGACAACGAAGTCGATAAAATTCTCGGCCTCGAAATCGGTGCAGACGATTACATCACCAAACCGTTCAACCCGCGTGAACTGACTATCCGTGCACGCAACCTGCTGTCTCGTACCATGAATCTGGGTACTGTCAGCGAAGAACGTCGTAGCGTTGAAAGCTACAAGTTCAATGGTTGGGAACTGGACATCAACAGCCGTTCGTTGATCGGCCCTGATGGCGAGCAGTACAAACTGCCGCGCAGCGAGTTCCGCGCCATGCTTCACTTCTGTGAAAACCCAGGCAAAATTCAGTCCCGTGCTGAACTGCTGAAGAAAATGACCGGCCGTGAGCTGAAGCCGCACGACCGTACTGTAGACGTGACAATCCGTCGTATTCGTAAGCATTTCGAATCTACGCCGGATACGCCGGAAATCATCGCCACCATTCACGGTGAAGGTTATCGTTTCTGCGGTGATCTGGAAGATTAATCGGTTTACCACCGTCAAAAAAACGGCGCTTTTTAGCGCCGTTTTTATTTTTCAACATTATTTCCAGATGCGTAACTCATCGTCTGTTGTGACTTCTTTACTGGTTTTCATTTTCGGTAGTGAAAATGCATACCAGTCGATATCACGTGTCACAAACATCATGCCAGCCAGCGCCACCACCAGCACACAGGTTCCCAACAACAGCGCGCTATCGGCAGAATTCAGCAGTCCCCACATCACGCCATCCAGCAACAACAGCGCGAGAGTAAACAACATGCTGTTGCGCCAGCCTTTTAATACTGCCTGCAAGTAAATACCGTTCATTAACGCCCCAATCAGACTGGCGATTATCCATGCCACGGTAAAACCGGTATGTTCAGAAAGCGCCAGCAAGAGCAAATAAAACATCACCAATGACAGCCCTACCAGCAAATATTGCATCGGGTGTAAACGCTTTGCCGTTAATGTTTCAAAGACAAAGAAGGCCATAAAAGTTAGCGAGATCAGCAAAATGGCGTACTTGGTCGCCCGATCCGTTAATTGATACTGATCGGCTGGCGTAGTGACTGCGACGCTAAACGCCGGGAAATTTTCCCAGCCGCTATCATTGCCTGAAGCAAAACGCTCACCGAGATTATTAGCAAACCAGCTACTTTGCCATTGTGCCTGAAAACCGGATGCACTTAACTCCCGTTTCGTTGGCAAAAAATCGCCTAAAAAACTGGGGTGCGGCCAGTTGCTGGTTAAGGTCATCTCGCTATTACGTCCCGTCGGCACCACAGAAAAATCACCAGTACCGCTTAAATTCAGCGCCATATTCAGCTTCAGGTTCTGCTTCAGCCAGTCTCCTTCGGGTAAAGGGATATGCACGCCCTGCCCGCCTTGCTCTAACCCGGTGCCAGGTTCAATGCTCAGCGCAGTTCCGTTAAGTTCAGGCGCTTTCACCACGCCAATGCCACGCGCATCACCAACGCTAATCACGATAAACGGCTTGCCTAAGGTGATATTTGGCGCATTAAGTTCGCTAAGACGCGAAACGTCAAAATCGGCTTTCAGCGTTAAATCACTGTGCCAGACCTGGCCGGAATAAATACCGATCTTCCGTTCTTCCACGTTCTGATTGCCATCAACCATCAACGACTCAGGTAACCAAAAATGGATAAAACTTCGTTTCCGCTCCACGGTTTTATCCTCTTCCTGCACCGTATAAAGCTCGGTCACAGGAATAGCGATGAGCGGCCCAACGAGTTTTTGCGGTCCGCTGGTGCTTTGGCGAATCGCATCTTCCACATCGCTCCGGTAATCGGCACGTTCGACAATCACCTGCCGAATCAACATTAATGGAATTAACAACAGCAACACCGTGCCAAACAAAGTGGTCATTTTCCAGAACAGGGGGGATTTCAACATAGTCTTCTCCTTTGCAATGACGGCAGTGTATGAAGGCTATGTGAGAAGAATTTGAAGTTATGTGAAGTGACGGTGAAGCCGAAGCGAGGCCAGCACACCGCTTTCCGGCATGTTGTGCAGCGTGACTTCGCCATTGAGCAAACGGGCAACTTCGCTGACAAACGCCAGCCCAAGACCACTGCTTTTTTGCCCATTTGCACGCGGTAAAGAGTAAAAGCGTTCAAAAATGCGCGACAGCGCGTAGTCAGGAATGCCACTGCCGGTATCCTGCACCTTAAGCGTAACTTGCTCCTCATCTGCCACAGCACTAAGCGTTATGCAGCCATGATCGGGAGTAAAATCGATGGCGTTATCCAGTAAATTCCCCAGCGCCTGCTCCAGTAACGCAGGTTCAGCAGCAACCTTAACCTCTGTAGGCATAACATGCAGAGTGATATTTTTTTCTGCCAACTGCACGGTGCGCGCTTCGCTGATGCGGTTAAATAATGCCGCTACGTCAACCGCAGAAAGAACCACTTCCTGGCGATTCTCCAATCTTGCCTGGCGTAATAACGTTTCCACCAGTGCCTGCATTCGCGCATTTTGCGTCAAAATATTATCGGTAAAGCGAGCCACCACTTCTGGCGGCGGGCCTTCACGTAAAATTTCCGCTGCGCCACGAATCGCCGCCAGTGGGCTTTTTAGCTCATGAGTTAATGCGTAAACATACTGCTCAATATAGTTTTTCCCTTCCAGCTTCACGCGCATACTTTCCAGCGCCTGCGCTAACTTACGCAGCTCGCTACTGCCGAGTTCAGGGAGAGGAACGGGTTTATTGTCGGTAACGGAATCAGCATAGCGGGTGAGTCGGGCAATGGAGCGGTTGATCCACCAAACCATTCCCGCACCAATCACCAGCGCAATCCCCAGCAAAATGGTACTCGCCCATAAAATTCGTCGCTCGCTGCGTTTAATGACCGGTACCATCGCCGCGTTCGGTTTGCCTACGCTCAAAACGCCAATAAGCCGTGAACCGTCCATAATCGGCGCGGCGACATACATCACAGAACTTTCGGGGTCGGCAGGATTTTGCAACGTGCTGCGCGCACCATACTGACCACGCAACGTTAGCCAGACATCATTCCAGCGGGAATAATCCTGTCCCACGGCTTTGTTTGCCGAATCGAACAATACTTTGCCCTGCGCATCAGTCATATAGACATGGTATTCATTGCGCACTTTGTTAATGCCGCCGATATTGGCGCGAAACGGGCGATTTTGTAGCTGGTTAAACGCCTGCGCCAGTTGTCCATGCTCGGGGTCACCAGAGAGCAAATCGGGACGCGCCAGCTCCGCCAGCAACGTTGCGGTGTCGATCAGCGTACCTTCCGTCGCCCTTCGCACACCCGGTTTAACTTCTTTGACAAAAATTGCCAGTACGAACCAGGCTGCCACCGCCACCAGTAAAAAATAGCCCAGCAACAGGCGCATCCCGATGCGCATTACAGGCTCCTCAGGCTGTATCCCATTCCGCGATGAGTATTAATTGGCGAAAGGTCGGGATTTATAGCGCGCAGTTTGGCGCGCAGCGTTTTGATGTGAGTATCGACAGTGCGATCGTAAGTGTCCTGTGCATCTTCCCAGACGCTATCCATCAATTGCTGGCGTGACCAGACGCGGCCTGGCGACTTGAGTAACGTTTTCAACAACAGAAATTCGTACCGCGTCAGCGTTAATGGCGTGTCAAACCAGCTGATCTGCGCCGCAGGTTCATTCAGTTCAAAATGACCAATACGGATGACGGGAGACGGCGTAGAAAACTTCTTCACCCGACGCAGTAAGGTGCGCACCCTGGCGCACACTTCGCGAGGTGAAAACGGTTTAGCCACGTAGTCGTCAGCGCCAATCTCCAGCCCAAGCAGGCGATCCACCTCTTCACTACGGGCGGTCAGAAACAGTACAGGCAACGCAGGATGGAGCGCCAGCAACTGGCGACACAGTTCGAAACCGCTAATATCAGGCAGGCCGACATCGAGAATGATAACGTCAGGAACCTGCAGGCGCGCTTTATCCAGCGCCGATAAGCCCCGTTCAAAGAACTCGACGGCAAAACCTTCCTGCTGCAACATGTAGACCAGCGTGTCGGCTATCCCTTGCTCGTCTTCCACTAACCAGACCGTTTCCCGTTGCATAAATCGCCTCTGTTATTGTCGCCACGGCATGACAGGAACGGCGCTGATGGCATTTTTCGGTGAACCATCGACAACTTTGTCGGAGTAAGCCAGGTAAGCGAGCGCGTTGCGTTTGGCGTCATAGAAACGCACGACCTGTAACGACTTAAAGACCAGAGAAGTCCGTTTTTTGAACACGACTTCGCCTTGAGCTTTGCCGTTTTTAATGCGATCCGACAGTTCAATCGGCCCTACCTGCTGGCAGGAAATGGCCGCATCGGAAGTATCTTCCGCCAGACCTAATCCCCCTTTAATACCGCCGGTTTTCGCCCGACTCACATAACAAGTGACATTTTTTACATCGGGATCGTCAAAGGCTTCCACGACAATTTTGTGATCCGGGCCGATCATTTTAAATACGGTGTCGACCGAACCAATTTCTTCCGCATGAGCCAATGGTCCCAGCATTATCAGGCTTAAGGACAAGATCAAATGCTTGTATTTCATATTGTTACCATTTTTATAAGTTACACTGAGCAATTAGTTCGCCATGATAAATAACATATTGATTAAGAACAAAAACTCAATATTTTTATCTCCGTCAAGACCTAAAACATACTCTGCTAAGAAAAAAAACACTGAATGCTAAAACAACAAAAAATGCTATTATCCAATTACCTGATGTCAGGTGCTCGTTGTTGAAAGGATGAGGATATTTTATGGATCAGGCCGGCATTATTCGCGACCTTTTAATCTGGCTGGAAGGTCATCTGGATCAGCCCCTGTCGCTCGACAATGTAGCGGCGAAAGCAGGTTATTCCAAGTGGCACTTACAGAGAATGTTTAAAGATGTCACTGGCCATGCTATTGGCGCGTATATTCGTGCTCGTCGTTTGTCGAAATCGGCGGTCGCACTACGCCTGACTGCGCGTCCGATTCTGGATATCGCGCTGCAATACCGCTTCGACTCTCAACAGACATTTACCCGCGCATTCAAGAAGCAGTTTGCCCAGACTCCCGCACTTTACCGCCGTTCTCCTGAATGGAGCGCCTTTGGTATTCGCCCGCCGCTGCGTCTGGGTGAATTTACCATGCCAGAGCACAAATTTGTCACCCTGGAAGATACGCCGCTGATTGGTGTTACCCAGAGCTACTCCTGTTCGCTGGAGCAAATCTCTGATTTCCGCCACGAAATGCGCTACCAGTTCTGGCACGATTTTCTCGGCAACTCGCCAACCATTCCACCAGTGCTTTACGGTTTGAACGAAACGCGTCCAAGCCAGGATAAAGATGACGAGCAAGAAGTGTTTTACACCACGGCTCTGGCTCGGGATCAAGCTGACGGCTATGTACTGACGGGACATCCGGTACTGTTGCAGGGTGGCGACTATGTGATGTTTACCTACGAAGGTCTGGGAACCGGCGTGCAGGAGTTTATTCTGACGGTATACGGAACCTGTATGCCGATGCTCAACCTGACCCGCCGTAAAGGTCAGGATATTGAGCGATACTACCCGGCAGAAGATGCCAAAGCGGGTGATCGCCCAATTAATCTGCGCTGCGAGCTGCTTATTCCAATACGTCGTTAACGCTGTAGCTCGTCTAATGCAGGGGCGTCCAGATGCGAGATGTCCCCTGCGGTTTCAACTACCCAGCCAGATGCCAGCCACAGGCTTTCCTGATAATCCACGCGCGAAATAGAACAGTTACGCAGACGTAAGCGGCGTTCTGCCCATGCCGGTAAGCCCAGAATGGTACTCACCAGGCATCCCAGCGCGATACCGTGACTCACCAGCAGTGGTCGACTTCCCGGTGGTAAATCCCGACAAGATTCCAGTGCTGCGTTAACGCGATCGCTAAGTTCCTGCATCGACTCGCCTTCAGGAATACGCCCGTCAACGGTGCCATTGACGAGTTGACGACGCCAGTTCTCTTCTTCTTCAGTCAGAGAGTCAATGTGTCTTTTCTCCAGCACGCCCATATTTAACTCACGCAAGCGGGAATCAAAGATGATGTCACAACCACAAGCCTGGGCGATGATTTCCGCCGTACGCCGGGTGCGGCCTAAATCACTACTGATGATATGCGTAATGCCAAGCTCTTTGGCACGGTTCGCCACCTGCATTGCCTGTTGCTCACCTTTTGCAGTCAGCGGGCTGTCAGACTGGCCCTGAATACGTCGCTCGGCGTTCCACTGTGTTTCACCGTGGCGGACAAGGTATACCTGTAACATGCTTTTTTTCCGTATACTGCTTTAACGTTAATTTTGTGAGTAATCCTGATTATGCACCATGTTGTCTGTGCGACCACCAATCCCGCTAAAATTCAGGCCATTCTGCAGGCATTTCACGAGATCTTCGGCGAAGGATCCTGCCACATTGAGTCCGTTGCCGTCGAGAGCGGCGTACCGGAACAGCCCTTTGGCAGTGAGGAAACGCGCGCTGGCGCACGAAATCGGGTAGCAAATTCTCGTCGTTTACGCCCAGAGGCTGATTTTTGGGTAGCAATTGAAGCGGGTATTGATGGTGACAGCACCTTCAGTTGGGTGGTGATTGAAAACGCGAGCCAGCGCGGTGAAGCGCGTTCGGCAACTTTGCCGTTACCTGCGGTGATTCTGGAGAAAGTGCGTGAGGGCGAGGCGCTTGGCCCCGTGATGTCGCGTTATACCGGCATTGATGAGATTGGCCGTAAAGAGGGCGCGATCGGCGTGTTTACCGCCGGGAAACTCACCCGCGCCAGCGTCTATCACCAGGCGGTGATCCTGGCGCTAAGTCCGTTTCATAATGCGGTATATCAGCCATTGTAGGACGGATAAGGCGTTCACGACGCATCCGGCATTCGGTGCGCAATGCCTGATGCGACGCTGACGCGTCTTATCAGGCCTACAAAATCAATCGCTTTTCAGCAGCACTTCTTCCAGCCACTGGCGCAATTCGACAGGCGCGGCTTTCAGACTGTTAGATCCACGAGTAATGGTCGCAATGCCCGCGCCGAGTTCATTTTTTAACTCACGCTGGCTCATTTCACCGCGCAACAACTCTTCTACGATACGCACGCGAGTCCCCAACGCTTCGCGCTCATCCGGCGTCAGCATCAGGTTTAGCAACGGTAAATGGAGATCGTTTTCGTAGGCATTCTTAAGCAGGTCAACAAAACGTAACCACTCCTGGTGACGCTGTTCTGCCATCGCTGCTGAATAGGGTGATTGTTGAGCCATAGTGTGTCGCCATTGTTAGCGGGGGAAGCCTGATGCCTCCCCCGGTTGTACTCGCAAAAGAGTACGATAGCATATCATAAACGGGCGGTTCAGTAACGACGCCCCCATTCTGTGGCGCTCAAAAGCGTCGGTTTATCGCCCATGAAATAGCGATAGTACGCGTCATAAGCCAGCACGTTCTTCACATAACCGCGCGTCTCGGAGAACGGGATACTCTCGACAAATGCCACCGCGTCGATACGTCCGGCGCTGTTGCCAAGCCAGGTACGCACTCTCCCTGGTCCCGCGTTATAGGCTGCCGATGAGAAAATACGGTTATTACCAAACTGCTGATAAACATATTGCAGGTAACTGGTGCCAATGTTGATGTTCGTTTCCGGATCAAGCAATTGTCCTGGGCTGCTGTAACCTGGAATTGAGAACATCTTCACCGTATGGGTCGCTGTGCCAGGCATAATCTGCATCAGGCCGCTGGCGCCTACCGGCGACTTCACTTTCGGATTCCAGGCGCTCTCCTGGCGGGCAATCGCCATTGCATAGCTTTGCGGGATATCTTTGCCATTGGTGTAGCGTTTGAAAAGATCGTTGTAGGCCAGCGGGAATCGCTCTTCCAGATGATCCCACAGCTTCCCGGCGATCGTTGCCTGAACGCTAAGATCCCACCATTGGTTATTGAAAGCATATCGCGCCAGTTGAGCCTGCTCTGCTTTTGACTTGCTCTTCACAAGATTGGCCCACTCGCTACGCGCGGTATTATCGAGATTCCAGTACATCAACTCGCGCACGCGCGCCATCTCCGACCCCTGAGTCAGGGCGCTGTCAACATTCTGCGGCGCTTTATCAATCTTCAGCTCATACTCTTCGCCGATCCGCTGTGCAGCAACCATCGGGTAGAAACCACGCTGTTGCATGAGTTGATGCAAAATCTCTTTTGCTTCCGCTTCACGACCGCGTTCCAGCAGTAAATCCGCCTGCCAGTAACGCCATTCATCTTTCTCTTTCGCTTCCATCGGCAAGCGTGCCAGCCAGGTATTCAGGCCAGAACGGTCGCCAGTGCCAAGCGCCATCCGCACGCGTCGTTCAATTAACGACGTGGATTGCGAACGCATAATGGCGTCATCGCGCCATTTCGCCTGCTCGTCGGTGACGTCGTTGCCCATCAGACGCCAGGCGACGATATCGCGTAGCTCCTGAATCTGATCTTCATTAAGCTGCTGCGCCTGGGCAAGCGACGGGATCATCAGCCGTGCGTTTTCTGCATCCTGGCGCGCCACGCTGGCAAACGCCACCGCTGCCATCTGGCGGGTAAAATCAGTCGCTCCGGTAGTACGCGCGAAGGTCAGCACTGTATTAGGATCGTTCGCCAGCGAAATAATCGCCGAGGCGATAGTTTGATAATCGGCAGGCATCTGCCCTGCGAGTACCGTCACCAGCCCGGTATTGCCCGCTTTCATCGCCAGGCGGATACGCTCTAAATAAGCCAGTGGTTCTTGCTTACCGGACGCGCGCCAGACGCTAAACAACTTATCGCAAGCGTTAGGCTGACTCTTTCCGGTTAGCCAAAGTTCTTTCGCCCCCTGCCAGGCTTCTTCGCTCTGCCCGATATTCCATTTCGCATAGTAATAATTACATTGCGCTTCGGTAGTCCCTGGTTTTTCCGGGCTAAAAGCTAACAGACCACGCCAGTCTTCACGCCGCGCCAGTTCATTGACGAAGCGAGATTGTAGCGTGCGAGCGGGAGGAAGCGTGGGGTTAGCGCGAACAAAGTTAGTGACCTTGACCGCCGGTTGATTCATCAGGTCATCGGTAATCTGGCGGTATTCCAGGTAGGGATAAAGCGGATAATCCTTCAGTCCAGGCATCATTTGTTCGACCACATCCATTTGTCGATTATCCCAGGCCTGCTTGATTTGCGCGTAACGGCTACGCTGCTCATCCAGTGAGTCGGCTCGCGCCACGCTGCTGACCGTCAGCAGACAGACACCGGCAGCCAACAGCCGCCAGGTAACTTGTTTGGCTTTTTCCACAAGCGCATCCTCTAAGTGTAAATACATCAATGCAGCGTCATGCCGCCTAATAGATTTATGCTAACCAGTCATTGCCGTTTGTGCCACGTTATGGACACTTTTTTACTTTTACTGCGAGGGTGATCGACCGGCTGGGATTAGATAAGGAAACAGGCTACACTTCGCCTTTGAAAACTCATCATCACGATAAACATAGAGGCGAAGTCCAACGTGGCTCAATTCGTTTATACCATGCATCGTGTCGGCAAAGTTGTTCCGCCGAAACGTCATATTTTGAAAAACATCTCTCTGAGTTTCTTCCCTGGGGCAAAAATCGGCGTCCTGGGTCTGAACGGCGCCGGTAAATCTACCCTGCTGCGCATTATGGCGGGCATCGATAAAGACATCGAAGGCGAAGCGCGTCCGCAGCCGGATATCAAGATTGGTTATCTGCCGCAGGAACCGCAGCTAAACCCGGAACACACCGTGCGTGAGTCCATTGAAGAGGCGGTTTCTGAAGTGGTTAACGCCCTGAAACGTCTGGATGAAGTGTATGCGTTATACGCCGATCCGGATGCCGATTTTGACAAGCTGGCAGCTGAACAAGGCCGTCTGGAAGAGATCATTCAGGCTCACGACGGTCATAACCTGAACGTGCAACTGGAACGTGCAGCAGATGCGCTGCGTCTGCCGGACTGGGAGGCGAAAATCGCTAACCTCTCCGGTGGTGAGCGTCGTCGCGTGGCGTTGTGCCGCCTGCTGCTGGAAAAACCAGACATGCTGCTGCTCGACGAACCAACTAACCACCTGGATGCCGAATCCGTAGCGTGGCTGGAACGCTTCCTGCACGACTTCGAAGGCACCGTTGTGGCGATTACCCACGACCGTTACTTCCTCGATAACGTTGCGGGCTGGATCCTCGAACTTGACCGTGGCGAAGGTATTCCGTGGGAAGGTAACTACTCCTCCTGGCTGGAGCAGAAAGATCAGCGTCTGGCGCAGGAAGCTTCGCAAGAAGCAGCACGTCGTAAGTCGATTGAAAAAGAGCTGGAGTGGGTACGTCAGGGGACTAAAGGCCGTCAGTCGAAAGGTAAAGCACGTCTGGCGCGCTTTGAAGAGCTGAACAACACCGAATATCAGAAACGTAACGAAACCAACGAACTGTTTATTCCACCTGGACCGCGTCTGGGCGATAAAGTGTTGGAAGTCAGCAACCTGCGTAAATCCTACGGCGATCGCCTGCTGATTGACTCCCTGAGCTTCTCGATCCCGAAAGGGGCAATCGTCGGGATCATCGGGCCGAACGGTGCAGGTAAATCGACCCTGTTCCGTATGATCTCTGGTCAGGAACAGCCGGACAGCGGCACCATCACTTTAGGTGAAACGGTGAAACTGGCGTCTGTTGATCAGTTCCGTGACTCAATGGATAACAGCAAAACCGTTTGGGAAGAAGTTTCCGGCGGACTGGATATCATGAAGATCGGTAACACCGAGATGCCGAGCCGTGCCTACGTAGGCCGCTTTAACTTTAAAGGGGTTGATCAGGGCAAACGCGTTGGCGAACTTTCCGGTGGTGAGCGCGGTCGTCTGCATCTGGCGAAGCTGCTGCAGGTTGGCGGCAACATGCTGCTGCTCGACGAACCGACCAACGATCTGGATATCGAAACCCTGCGTGCGCTGGAAAACGCCCTGCTGGAGTTCCCGGGCTGCGCGATGGTTATCTCGCACGACCGTTGGTTCCTCGACCGTATCGCGACGCACATTCTGGATTACCAGGATGAAGGTAAAGTCGAGTTCTTCGAAGGTAACTTTACCGAGTACGAAGAGTATAAGAAACGCACGCTGGGCGCAGACGCGCTGGAGCCGAAGCGTATCAAGTACAAGCGTATTGCGAAGTAATGCGTAAAATGCCGGATGCGGCGTGAACGCCTTATCCGGCCTACAAGCCCAGCGATTTCAATAGGTTGCAAAACAGTAGGCCTGATAAGACGCGTCAGCGTCGCATCAGGCATTGGGTCTTAACCCTGCTCCCCCATCATCTCCCGCACCAGCTCCACGCAGCGCAGGAAACGGCTGTCGTAATCGTCCTCTTCAACCCGCACAAATTCGATATTGTTCTCTTCCAGCATCTCCACCAGCAGATTCTGGAACTCTTTACGATCCACCGAACTACCGAGGCTGCGTAAACCATCCGCCACCCACGGCGTGTTGTTCTCCAGCAGGATCACCAGATCAAAACGGTATTCATCGATCAGCGCCTGCACGAACGGATGCTCACGCCCTTCGTACTTTTTGCAGAACGCCTGCGTTGTCACAAAATCGGTGTCGATAAACGCCACTTTATTGGCATATTTAACTGCAAAATCAATATATTGTGCGTGACCCAGCGCGATTTTATCGTAGTCGGAATACTGCAACGCAATCTCATCTCCGCCAAGGTGTGAAAAGACATAATCACGACCAAACTCCCACGCACTGGTGGTGTTGAAAATGTTGGCGAGTTTGTTTACCAAGGTAGATTTACCGCTCGACTCGCCGCCGAGGATCGCCACGGTGCGCACAAAGAACGGTTTCACTTCGGTGGGAATATATTCCCAGTAGCGGAACGGGTTTTCGCGGATCTGCGCTCCGCTGATACTCATAAAAGTGCGTTTCGGATCGACAAGCACCGTTTCGATCCCCAGATGCTCCAGGTACTGTGGTGCGTCGGTCTCTTCCGAGGTGTAGATCAGATCCGGCTGAATGCCTTTTTCAGCCATAAACTTTTTGATGCCGTTGCTCCACACATCCCAACCGTGCGGATACGGCTCCATGCCCTCTTCGTTGAAGGCATGAATGCGGATATTTTTCTGATATTTAAAGGTTTGCAATAACCAGCGCAGACGATCCGGCACCGTTGGCTGCTGCGACATGGCGCTGTCTTCAAATAACGCGCGGTCGCGAGTATCGTCAAAGCCCATAATGATATGCAGCTCGTCAACCTGGCTACAGGCGCGCTGGATAAGGTAGATATGTCCGGTATGCAGCGGGTAGAACTTACCGAATACCACACCAATGGTTTTCTTCTGTCGGGGAAACTCAAGCCCCAAAAAACGGTGCAACGCCTCCAGCTTTTGCGCGCTGGGGCTTTTAATTTTGGCATTCAGTAACTGGCTTAAATACCCTTTGGTCATACCGCTGGCATCAGCCACCTGCTGTAACGTGCAGCCCTGTTGCTTGATGGCAGTTTTCAGGTAATCAAATGACGACATATCTCCCTCCGTATCTCTCATTATAAGTCGTCGAACACGCTAAGCGCGTCGGAGAGTTTTTTAACGCCAAAAATCTGCATCCCTTCCGGCGCTTTTTTCGGCACGTTGGCTGCCGGAACAATCGCCCGGCGAAAACCGTGTTTCGCCGCTTCAGAGATTCGTTCCTGACCGCTGGGCACCGGGCGAATCTCCCCTGCCAGCCCCACTTCGCCAAACACCACCAGATCCTGCGGCAGCGGTCTGTCACGCAGGCTGGAAACCATCGCCAGCAGTAACGCTAAGTCGGCGCTGGTTTCCGTCACCTTCACGCCGCCGACCACGTTAACAAAGACATCCTGATCAGCCATTTGCAGACCGCCGTGACGGTGCAACACCGCCAGCAGGATCGCCAGACGGTTTTGTTCCAGCCCGACCGCCACGCGGCGCGGATTCGCCATCATCGAATGATCGACCAGCGCCTGAATCTCCACCAGCAGCGGGCGCGTCCCTTCCCATACCACCATCACTGAACTGCCAGAGGTCACTTCATCGCCACGGCTTAAGAAGATTGCCGAAGGATTGCTGACTTCACGCAGTCCCTGTTCGGTCATCGCGAATACACCCAGCTCATTCACCGCGCCGAAGCGGTTTTTATGGCTGCGTAAGGTGCGAAAACGGGAGTCGGCGTCGCCGTCCAACAGCACCGAACAGTCAATACAGTGTTCCAGCACTTTCGGACCAGCCAGCGAGCCATCTTTGGTTACATGCCCGACCATGACAATCGCCACACCGCGCGTTTTGGCGAAACGCGTCAGATAAGCCGCCGTTTCACGCACCTGCGCCACGCTGCCTGGCGATGACTGAACATCCGCCATATGCATCACCTGGATCGAGTCAATTACCATCAGCTTCGGTTGCTCTTCTTCGGCAATCAGGCAGATCTGCTCGATGCTGGTTTCCGACAACATATTGAGATTGTCAGTCGGCAGGCCGAGACGATGAGCGCGCATTGCCACCTGTTGCAGCGACTCTTCGCCAGTGACATACAGCGTTTTCATCTGCTGCGCCAGTTTGCACAGCGTTTGCAGCAGCAGCGTGGATTTACCGGCACCAGGGTTACCGCCAATCAGAATGGCGCTTCCCGGCACCACCCCGCCGCCTAATACGCGGTCGAACTCTTTAAATCCGGTAGAAAAACGCGGCAATTCCTCAAGGCTGATATCGGAGAGTTTCTGGACTTTCGCCACTCCGGCGCTACCGGCATAGCCACTGAGACGCTCGTTACGCGCCACCGTTGGCGACGCAGCAAGACGCACCTCGGTGATAGTGTTCCAGGCATGACAGGCGCTGCACTGCCCTTGCCAGCGCGGATAATCTGCCCCGCATTCATTACAAACAAAGGCGCGTTTTGGAGCTTTTGCCACGGTGTACCTCGTTAATGCTGTGCCGCCCGCAGGATGACGGGCGTGCAATTACTTCTGATTCAGGCTGCCGGAGAGGATGCAGAACACCCCCATCAGGTCAGCGTGACGGATGGTGACTTCCGTCTTTTCATTCACTTTTGGCTTGGCATGGTAGGCAATCCCCAGCCCTGCCGCTTTGATCATCGGCAGGTCGTTGGCACCATCGCCAATCGCCACGGTCTGCGCCAGCGGGATTTCATACTCCTGTGCCAGTCGGGTCAGGGTATTAGCTTTGTACTGCGCGTCTACGATGTCGCCGATCACATTGCCGGTAAATTTACCGTCCATGATCTCCAGTTCATTAGCTACCACGGCGGTCAGGCGCAGCTTGTCGCGCAGGTATTCGGCAAAGAAGGTGAAGCCGCCGGAGGCAATCGCCACTTTCCAGCCCAGCGTTTCCAGTTTGAGTACCAGCTGCGTTAAGCCTGGCATCAGCGGCAGATTTTCACGTACCTGAAGCAAAATGTTCGCGTCAGCGCCTTTCAGCGTCGCCACGCGACTGCGCAGGCTGGCGGTAAAATCAAGTTCTCCACGCATCGCCCGTTCTGTCACTTCCGCCACCATCTCGCCCGTTCCGGCCAGTTTGGCAATTTCATCAATACATTCAATCTGGATAGCGGTGGAGTCCATGTCCATCACCAGCAAACCCGGCGTGCGCAGGTGCGGAATTTTCCCCAGCGGCGCGACATCCAGCTGCGCTTCGTGGGCCAGGCGTGTAGCCCGTGCGGTGAGTGAACCTGCCAGACGAATCACCTGATAATCTTCCACGCACCAGGCGGCAACAATCACCATCGCCGCACCCAGTTTGCTCTGGTATTGGGTCAGACGTTGTTTATCCAGCCCACGACCATACAGCAGCCAGCCGCTACGACCTGCGTGGTAATCCAGTGGCATCACTTCATCACCACTTAATGAAAGAGGCAGACCCGGCCATAAAGAGACATCTTCAGGCAGGTCGCACCAGGTAATGTTAGGCATTAAGGCTCCTGTAAAATCGTTCGAAGCAGGGAAAATAACGCATGAGGCTACCTTGTATCCATTGCTTCTGGCAACATTAAGTCTCAAATTTTCAAAGGGTGGAAGATGGCTCGCACAAAACTGAAATTCCGGCTGCATCGGGCAGTGATTGTCCTGTTCTGCCTCGCCTTGTTAGTGGCGCTGATGCAGGGGGCGTCATGGTTTAGTCAAAACCACCAGCGACAGCGTAATCCACAGCTGGAAGAACTGGCCCGTACCCTGGCGCGTCAGGTGACGCTGAACGTTGCACCGCTGATGCGTACCGACTCACCGGATGAAAAACGCATTCAGGCGATCCTCGATCAGTTAACGGATGAAAGCCGCATCCTCGACGCGGGTGTGTATGACGAACAAGGCGATCTTATCGCACGTTCTGGCGAAAGCGTCGAAGTGCGCGACCGGCTGGCGCTCGACGGTAAAAAAGCAGGCGGCTATTTTAACCAGCAGATTGTCGAGCCAATTGCGGGTAAAAACGGCCCGCTCGGCTATCTGCGCCTGACACTCGACACCCATACGCTCGCCACCGAAGCCCAACAGGTGGATAACACCACTAACATTTTACGCCTGATGTTGCTGCTCTCACTGGCAATCGGCGTAGTGCTGACCCGCACGTTGTTGCAGGGTAAGCGCACCCGCTGGCAGCAATCTCCCTTCCTGTTAACCGCCAGCAAACCGGTGCCGGAAGAGGAAGAAGGCGAGAAAAAAGAGTGACCCATTACTACAAGAAAGGAAATCGTTATGTCCACATTACGCCTGCTCATCTCTGACTCTTACGACCCGTGGTTTAACCTGGCGGTGGAGGAATGTATTTTTCGCCAGATGCCCGCCACGCAGCGCGTTCTGTTTCTCTGGCGCAATGCCGACACCGTGGTGATTGGTCGTGCACAGAACCCGTGGAAAGAGTGTAATACCCGGCGGATGGAAGAAGATAACGTCCGACTGGCGCGGCGCAGTAGCGGTGGCGGCGCGGTGTTCCACGATCTCGGCAATACCTGTTTTACCTTTATGGCTGGCAAGCCGGAGTACGATAAAACCATCTCCACATCAATTGTGCTCAATGCGCTGAACGCGCTTGGCGTCAGCGCCGAAGCCTCCGGACGTAACGATCTGGTGGTGAAAACCGCCGAAGGCGACCGCAAAGTCTCAGGCTCGGCCTATCGCGAAACCAAAGATCGTGGCTTCCACCACGGCACCTTGCTGCTCAATGCCGACCTTAGCCGTCTGGCAAACTATCTCAACCCGGATAAAAAGAAACTGGCGGCGAAAGGCATTACCTCGGTACGTTCCCGCGTGACCAATCTGACCGAATTGCTGCCGGAAATTACCCATGAGCAGGTTTGCGAGGCCATAACCGAGGCCTTTTTCGCCCATTATGGCGAGCGCGTGGAAGCGGAAATCATCTCCCCGGACAAAACGCCAGACCTGCCGAACTTCGCCGAAACCTTTGCCCGTCAGAGTAGCTGGGAGTGGAACTTCGGTCAGGCTCCGGCGTTCTCGCATCTGCTGGATGAACGCTTTACCTGGGGCGGCGTAGAACTGCATTTCGACGTTGAAAAAGGCCATATCACCCGCGCCCAGGTGTTTACCGACAGCCTCAACCCCGCGCCGCTGGAAGCCCTCGCCGGGCGACTGCAAGGCTGCCTGTACCGCGCGGATATGCTGCAACAAGAGTGCGAAGCTCTGTTGGTCGACTTCCCTGAACAGGAAAAAGAGCTACGGGAATTGTCAGCGTGGATGGCTGGGGCTGTGCGGTAACTACGCGCCCATGCGGGCAACTTTCTCTTCGATTTGCCGGATTTTTTCCGGCATTTCTTGCGCAATGTGGCGAAACGCCTCGCTGATACGCGGATCTCCGGCGACCGTTTGCCAGAACTGCTGCGCCAGCGGGATCGCCGTTAACCATGCGCTTTTACTGACGTTAAGATCAAACTTCACCTCAATGGCAGCATCTCGCAACATTCCGGCGCTGTTTGGCGCATAAGCCATCGGCAGCATGTCGTAGACGGGCGTCAGCGCAAATGGCGGTTCAGATAAATAAAACGATAAATTGCCTGCATGCATATCACTGTTAGCGATAAGTCGCCCAAACGCCCAGATCACTTCTGTTTGCGCCACGCTCTCATGGGTGGCAAGTTGTTGCTCACACAAACGGCGCATTGCCTCCGGCCACGATCCCGGAGAAGAGATAAACTCACTTTGCACCGCCTCCAGCGACACAATGGGCAAGCGACCATCGTTACCTTTGCAGTCAAAGCGTTCCGCTTCAAGGAATACCTGCCTGTTACTTGTTACAAGCACCGTTGACTGGCTGGCGTAGATCCCGCCAGCGCGCAGGATTTGCGCGGCAATAGATTCCGCAATAAGCAGGTCACCCCAACGTTGGCTGACTGCGGTTTGCTGCGGCACGGTGAATTTCACCAACACATGTTTATTGCCTGACGGCGTTTGTGCATAGCAGGTAAATTTTGGCTGCTCACCGCCCGCAGAAGAACCCACAATTTCTCCTGCCAGTGCGTCATGTGCCAGTTGTTCATAGCGGATGAGTTTTTCATCCAGAGTAATTGCCGCAGGGCGTTGTGCAGTAATCCATTGCTGATAATTCCCCTCCCCGACCAGCCAGCCGCCGGTATATTCACCGCTAAATACGGTCAGGGCGTAGAGCACCTCTTCTTCCTGCCAGAGACGGATATCTTCGGTCAGATTCAGTTGCGCGGCTAACTTCCTGCCCCACGCGCGCCCTAAAAAACCCTGTGGTCGGAGATCGGTCAAATACCAGGGCAAACCATCAAACCACTGTTCGTCGCCATCTGCGCCTGTTACCAGACAACTTCCCTGCGGCCAGCACAACCGGATGTCGGCGAATTTATGCGCCTTTCCGGCAGCGTCCACTCGCCAGACGGGAATACGTTCTATTCCGCGATAAGGCCGCAGCAGTACATATCGCGTTGCCCGTGCTTTACCAAAGCGAATCACCCGATCTTCTCTGGCAACAAGGCGTGAGAACGTCGCCTGACTGATTGCCAGACGCTGGCGCAATTCCGGGGCAGAACGCGGCCCTTGCAGTAAAAGATCGGTCAGTTCTCTCATTAATGAATAGATTCGTGAATAGATACTTGAATAGATTTATTAACACATTTCACTGAAAAGTATAGCGAAAATATTCAAGCTGGAGAGAAAAATGAATTGATACTAAAAAGCCGGAGCAGTCTCCCGCTCCGGCTTAACACGACAATCGCCTTTCAGCGAAAAACAATTACTCTTTATCGCCCAGCAGAACGGATTCCAGTGCGATTTTGATCATGTCGTTAAAGGTGGTCTGACGCTCTTCAGCAGTGGTCTGCTCGTGAGTGCGGATGTGGTCAGACACGGTGCAAATAGCCAGGGCTTTCGCGCCAAATTCTGCTGCTACGCCGTAGATACCAGCCGCTTCCATTTCTACGCCAAGGATGCCGTATTTTTCCATCACGTCGAACATTTCGCCGTCCGGAGAGTAGAACAGGTCAGCGGAGAACAGGTTACCAACGCGCGCATCCACGCCCAGAGCTTTAGCCGCGTCTACCGCGTTACGCACCATGTCAAAGTCAGCGATAGCAGCAAAGTCATGGTCTTTAAAACGGATGCGGTTAACTTTGGAATCGGTGCAGGCACCCATACCGATAACTACGTCACGCAGTTTTACGTGCGGCAGAACAGCGCCACAGGAACCCACGCGGATGATTTTTTTCACGCCGAAATCGGTGATCAGCTCTTTGGTGTAGATGGAGCAGGACGGGATCCCCATACCGTGACCCATTACGGAAATTTTGCGGCCTTTGTAAGTACCGGTGAAGCCCAGCATACCGCGAACGTTGTTCACTTCACGGGCATCTTCAAGGAAAGTTTCAGCAATATACTTCGCACGCAGCGGGTCGCCTGGCATCAAAACTACGTCAGCGAAATCGCCCATTTCTGCATTAATGTGTGGGGTAGCCATTGTTTTATCCTTATCAACATGTTTTCACCCTCTCCCTGTGGGAGAGGGCCGGGGTGAGGGCATCAAGCCGCACCCATTATCAGAACATGGCTTTGCCATATTCCATATCAGAAGTGCCAAAATATTTTGCCAGAGTCTGACCGATATCCGCGAAGGTTTCACGGTGACCCAGCGAACCCGGTTTTACTTTCGGGCCATACACCAGTACCGGAATGTGTTCACGGGTGTGGTCAGTACCAGTCCAGGTTGGGTCGCAACCGTGGTCAGCGGTGAGGATCAGGATATCGTCATCGCGCAGCAGTGACATCAGCTCCGGCAGACGGCGGTCGAACAGTTCCAGACCCGCAGCATAACCCGCGACGTCACGACGGTGACCCCAGGAAGAGTCGAAGTCAACAAAGTTAGTGAAGACGATAGTGTTATCACCTGCTTCCTTCATCTCTTTAATGGTGGCGTCAAACAGCGCGTCCAGACCGGTCGCTTTCACTTTTTTGGTGATACCGCAGTTAGCGTAGATGTCTGCAATTTTACCGACAGAAACCACCTGGCCGTGTTTTTCATCAACCAGTTTCTGCAACACAGTTGGTGCTGGCGGTTCAACAGCCAGATCGTGACGGTTGCCGGTACGCTGGAAGTTACCGGCTTTGTCGCCGATAAACGGACGGGCGATAACGCGACCGATGTTGTAGCCGCCGTTGGTCAGCTCTTCACGGGCGATTTCGCACAGTTCGTAGAGTTTATCCAGGCCAAAGGTTTCTTCATGACAGGCAATCTGGAACACGGAGTCAGCGGAGGTATAGAAAATCGGCTTGCCGGTTTTCATGTGCTCTTCGCCCAGTTGATCCAGGATGACCGTACCGGAAGAGTGGCAGTTACCCAGGTAACCCGGCAGATTAGCGCGTTCGACCAGTTTATCCAGCAGTTCTTGCGGGAAGCTGTTTTCATGATCGGAGAAGTATCCCCACTCAAACAGAACCGGTACACCGGCGATTTCCCAGTGACCAGACGGGGTATCTTTACCGGATGACATTTCGTGCGCCCATGCGTACGCGCCGATAACTTCAGCGTTGCCGTCCATTCCTGCCGGAATGAAACCGGTAGAACCTTCGTGTGCTTTCGCCAGCCCCAGACGGGTCAGATTTGGCAGATTCAGTGGCCCTTTACGACCATTATCAGCTTCGCCTTTAGCACAAGCTTCTGCGATATGACCCAGGGTGTCAGCCCCGACGTCACCAAAGCGTTCTGCATCTTCTGTAGCGCCGATGCCGAATGAGTCCAGCACCATAATAAATGCACGTTTCATATGTTCTCCGTACTCAGTGCTTCAAATTTAAATGATCAGATCAGTATACAATTATTCACTGATACGACGATAGACGGTTGGTGTGCTTTCTGGTGCTTTATCGGCAAGTTTAATTGCCGCTTTCACCGCTTTCGCCGCTTCCTGCCAGCTGTTTTCGTCTTTCGCGTGGACAACCGCCAGCGGACGCTGACCGTCTACCTGGTCGCCCAGACGCGCCATATCAGTAAAGCCGACGCTGTAATCGATGGTGTCAGATGCCTGACGGCGACCGCCGCCCATTGCAACCACTGCCATCCCCAGCGCGCGGGTATCCATTTCACTGACAAAACCTTCGGTATCAGCATAGACTGCTTTCGTCAGCATCGCTGTCGGCAGATACTTCGCGTAGTTCTCAACGAAGTCGGTTGGGCCTTTTTGTGCCGCCACCATACGACCAAAGACTTCTGCCGCTTTACCGTTGTCCAGCACCGCCTGCAATTTCGCGCGCGCTTCAGCGTCATCTTTCGCCAGTTTGCCGGAGATAAGCATCTCCACGCACAGTGCCATTGTGACATCAAACAGACGCGGGTTACGGTATTCACCGGTCAGGAACTGCACCGCTTCACGCACTTCAACCGCGTTACCGGCACTGGAGGCCAACACCTGATTCATGTCGGTGAGCAGCGCAGTGGTGCGCACGCCAGCGCCATTTGCCACGCCAACAATCGCTTCGGCAAGGGCTTCAGAGAGTTCGTAGGTCGGCATAAATGCACCGCTACCGACTTTCACGTCCATCACCAACGCATCCAGCCCTTCCGCCAGTTTCTTAGCCAAAATAGAAGCAGTGATCAGTGGGATGGAGTCCACGGTTGCGGTGATATCACGGGTTGCGTAGAAACGTTTATCCGCCGGAGCCAGTGAGCTGGTCTGGCCGATAATCGCCACGCCGACGTCTTTAATAATTTCGCGGAAACGGTTGTCATCCGGGAAGATATCGAAACCAGGGATTGATTCCAGTTTGTCGAGCGTACCGCCAGTATGACCGAGGCCGCGACCGGAGATCATCGGAATGTAACCACCGCAGGCAGCGACCATCGGCCCCAACATCAGCGAAGTCACATCGCCGACGCCGCCGGTCGAGTGTTTATCAACAATCGGGCCATTCAGATGCAGGCTTTTCCAGTCGAGAACGGTTCCTGAATCTCGCATCGCCATCGTCAGCGAGACACGCTCCGGCATTGTCATATCGTGGAAGAAAATGGTCATCGCGAGGGCGGCAATTTGCCCTTCGGAGATAGTATTGTCGCGAATGCCGTTGATAAAGAAACGAATTTCTTCATCGCTCAGCGCATGACCATCACGTTTTTTACGAATAATTTCTTGTGCGAGAAACAAGGTAACCTCCCGTGGAATAAGTTTGAAGGCGTTGTTGCCAGATGGCGGATGTTGTTATTGCCTGATGCTGACCGCTTCTTATCATGCCTACACGGCACCCGACCCGTAGCATCCGGCATCCGCCCTCTGGCAAAAGGCAGCTTAGTAGCTGCTGGCGCTCTTACCGTCGCCGTGGCCCAGAGCTTTCAGCAGGCTTGCCAGCAGGCTGGAAGCGCCAAAGCGATAGTGACGTGCATCTGCCCAGTCAGCACCGAACAGTTCATCTGCAATCGCGAGATATTTCTGTGCATCTTCCGCAGTACGCACGCCACCCGCCGGTTTGAAACCAACGGTTTTTTCTACGCCCATGTCGCGGATGACTTCCATCATGATGCGCGCGCTTTCAGGCGTCGCATTCACCGCGACTTTACCGGTAGAGGTTTTGATAAAGTCAGCGCCCGCTTTGATGGAGATTTCAGATGCTTTGCGGATCAGGGCTTCGTCTTTCAGTTCACCGGTTTCGATGATCACTTTCAGCAGCACATTCGCCGCTGCACAAGCCTCTTTACAGGCTTTCACCAGGTCAAAACCAACCTGCTCGTTACCCGCCATCAGCGCACGGTACGGGAACACCACGTCAACTTCATCGGCACCGTAGGCGATTGCCGCACGGGTTTCTGCCAGTGCGATGTCAATGTCGTCGTTACCGTGTGGGAAGTTAGTTACCGTAGCAATACGGATTTCCGGGGTGCCCTGCTCTTTCAGAGTCTTGCGAGCAATCGGGATAAAGCGAGGATAGATGCAGATAGCGGCGGTATTGCCGACCGGAGTTTTAGCCTGATGACACAGGGCGATCACTTTCTCGTCAGTGTCGTCGTCATTCAGAGTGGTCAGGTCCATCAATTTCAGTGCACGCAGGCTGCTTGCTTTCAGATCAGTCATTTCATTCTCCTGGCTTGTCGCCAATAAAATTCACCTTGCGAGTTTGTTAGTATTCTAACATCGACTCCGCAACACACTTCGATATACATCACAATTAAGAAAATCTACTTACAAATTTGCATTATGGTAATGCGATCTGGATCAAATAATTCACTTTCAAATGAATGCGCCAGTGGTGGCAAACGCATCAGGATCAAAGTGAACATCACGAAACCTCTTACAATGGCGCATCACCTTCGGCATAAAAGGAAAAGAAGATGCCCACTTCTCATGAAATGGCACTGCAACAACGTTGCCAGCAAATTGTCACCAGTCCGGTACTTAGCCCGGAGCAGAAGCGCCATTTTCTGGCACTGGAAGCAGAAAACAATCTGCCTTACCCACAGCTTCCTGCCGAAGCCCGCCGCGCGCTGGATGAAGGCGTAATCTGCGATATGTTTGAAGGTCATGCGCCGTACAAACCGCGCTATGTCTTACCCGATTACGCCCGTTTTCTGGCGAACGGTTCTGAATGGCTGGAGCTGGAAGGCGCGAAAGATCTTGATGATGCGCTCTCCCTGCTGACCATTCTTTATCACCATGTCCCGTCAGTCACATCAATGCCGGTCTACCTGGGGCAACTGGATGCGTTGTTGCAACCGTATGTTAAAATTCTAACACAAGACGAAATCGATATTCGAATAAAACGTTTCTGGCGTTATCTCGACAGAACCCTGCCAGACGCTTTTATGCATGCCAATATCGGCCCGTCCGATTCCCCCATCACCCGTGCAATTTTACGCGCAGATGCTGAGCTGAAGCAGGTTTCTCCAAATCTGACCTTTATCTACGATCCTGAAATCACCCCTGATGATCTGCTGCTGGAAGTGGCAAAAAACATTTGTGAATGTAGCAAACCGCACATCGCCAACGGTCCGGTGCATGATAAAATTTTCACAAAAGGGGGCTACGGGATCGTGAGCTGTTACAACTCACTGCCGCTGGCTGGCGGTGGCAGCACGCTAGTACGCCTTAATCTGAAAGCCATTGCAGAGCACAGTGAATCGCTGGATGACTTCTTTACGCGCACTCTACCGCACTACTGCCAGCAGCAGATCGCCATCATCGATGCGCGATGTGAATTTCTCTATCAACAATCACACTTCTTTGAGAATAGCTTCCTGGTCAAAGAAGGGTTGATTGATCCTGAACGTTTTGTGCCGATGTTTGGCATGTACGGGCTGGCGGAAGCGGTTAACTTGCTGTGCGAGAAAGAAGGGATTGCCGCGCGCTACGGTAAAGAAGCCGCCGCAAATGAAGTCGGTTATCGCATCAGCGCGCAACTGGCGGAGTTTGTCGCCAATACTCCCGTGAAATATGGCTGGCAAAAACGCGCCATGTTACACGCACAGTCGGGGATCAGTTCCGATATCGGCACCACGCCGGGGGCGCGATTGCCGTATGGCGATGAGCCAGATCCAATCACCCATCTGCAAACCGTCGCCCCGCATCATGCATATTATTACTCTGGGATCAGCGACATTCTGACGCTCGACGAAACCATCAAGCGTAATCCACAGGCGCTGGTACAGCTTTGCCTCGGTGCCTTTAAAGCCGGAATGCGTGAATTTACCGCCAATGTCAGCGGTAACGATCTGGTTCGTGTTACCGGTTATATGGTGCGTTTGTCGGATTTAGAAAAATATCGTGCCGAAGGTTCACGTACCAACACAACATGGCTGGGCGAAGAAGCTGCACGTAACACTCGTATTCTGGAACGCCAGCCGCGCGTGATAAGCCATGAACAGCAGATGCGCTTTAGTCAGTAAGATTATCCCCTTCTCCTGCGTTGACGGGCCAGGCAGTCGTCTGGCTCTGTTTTTACAAGGGTGCAATCTGCGCTGCAAAAACTGTCACAATCCGTGGACGATGGGGCGCTGTAATAATTGCGCGGAATGCGTGCCACAGTGTCCGCATCAGGCGTTGCAGATTGTTGACAGCAAAGTGGTGTGGAACGTTGCAGTCTGCGAGCAGTGCGATACCTGCCTGAAGATGTGCCCGCAGAATGCCACGCCGATGGCGCAAACCATGAGCGTGGACGAGGTGCTTAGTCATATCCGCAAAGCGGTGTTGTTTATTGAAGGGATCACGGTGAGCGGTGGCGAAGCCACGACCCAACTGCCGTTTGTGGTGGCGCTGTTTACTGCTATCAAAAATGATCCACAATTGCGCCATCTCACCTGTCTGGTGGACAGCAACGGCATGTTGAGCGAAACCGGCTGGGAAAAATTGCTTCCGGTGTGCGACGGCGCAATGCTCGATCTCAAAGCGTGGGGGAGCGAATGTCATCAACAGTTAACCGGACGCGATAATCAACAGATTAAGCGCAGCATCAGTTTGCTTGCAGAGCGCGGCAAGCTGGCAGAACTGCGTTTACTGGTAATCCCCAATCTGGTGGATTATTTGCAACACATTGAAGAACTGGCGGCGTTTATCAAGGGACTTGGCGATGTTCCGGTACGCTTGAACGCGTTTCATGCCCACGGCGTATATGGCGAAGCGCAAAGCTGGGCGAGCGCCACACCGGAAGACGTTGAGCAGTTGGCTGGTGCGTTACGGGAGCGCGGGGTAAGTCGATTGATATTTCCGGCGCTGTATTTGTGACATGCCAGAGATGTCGCAAAACTCAACATCAAGCACAATCAGTCCCCTCGCCCCTCTGGGGAGAGGGTTAGGGTGAGGGGAACAAGCAGCACCATTGTTCACTTACGGACGGCCTTACCAGCCATCGGGCACGTTAAACACCGCATACGTGTTATTAAGCAACACGTCGGCAATCTCATCTGCGGGTTCCGGGCGTAACTCGCACAGTACGGCAAATACCCGGGCAGCCTGCTCCGGGCGGTTAGGCTGCCCCTGAAAGCCGTTGAGCGGCATATCCGGCGCGTCGGTTTCCAGCAACAACGATGCCAGCGGTAATTTTGCGATGACATCGCGGGTTTTACTGGCGCGTGGATAGGTGATAGTACCGCCTACACCGATTTTGTAGCCCAGCTGTACAAACCGTTCAGCCTGTTGCAGGCTGCCGGAAAAACCGTGAACCACGCCAGTGCGCGATAAATCGTGGCGTTTAAGATGCATCGCCAGTTTGTCATGCGTGCGCCGTGAATGCAGGATCACCGGCAGATCGTAGCGTTTCGCCAGTTTCAGTTGTTCGTCAAGTAACCACTGCTGCCTCTCAAATTGCGGATCGTCGCCAAAGAGATCCAGGCCTACCTCCCCTACCGCCACCACCTTCGGCGAGCGCCTTTCCAGTGCCTGCTGTAACTGCTCCAGCGACGCATCGCAATGTTTTTCCAACATCCCCGGATGCAACCCTAAGGCGGCATACAGCGGTTGATAATTTTCCGCTAACGCCTGCACGTGGGCAAAATTTGCCGCCTCAGTTGCCGGTACAATGATCTTGCCTACGCCCGCTTGTGCCGCGCGTTGCAGGCTGGCCTCTTCATCACCGCTAAACGGCGGAAAATCAAAATGGCAGTGGGTGTCGATAAAACGGCAAATCAAGCCAGATCCTCGTTGTTAAATGTCGGGTCATTCGCCTGCGGGGCGTCTATCACCTCGGTAACCAGCGTATCGTTGGCGACTGGCGCTGGCGGAATGACGATCGGTTCCGGCATCGCCACAGGCACCAGATGGCGAGTGAACGGTGCTTTTTCGGTTAGCATTTTACCGACCGTGGCCAGGAAATAGCGACCGCATAAACGCCCAAGTTTATAGTCATCGCGTAGCGCCGGAAGCCGACTGCCAAGCGCGATGCTATGCAGCGGCTTCGGCGGATAAATTTCGAAAATGCGTAGCTTGCCTGGCGGTTTCTCAATAAATTGCTGGATGGCGCGATAGCTGGTTTCATGATGCTGCACCAGATTGACCAGCGGTTGTAGGCTACTGTCTCCCAGCCAGCGTTCCATGCGTTTAAACCACTGCGGCGTATAGTACATTTGCGACGGCACGGTGCGGATTACCACCAGCGTTTTCGCCCCCTGTCTTGCCGCTTCTTTAACCGGAATCGCATCGCTGACGCCACCATCAAAATAGTTAATCCCATCAAGTGAAACCCCGGTGCGATAAAAACCTGGAATAGCACTGGAGGCGCGAATCAAATCCAGCCAGTTTTGTTTGGTTGGTAAAAAGTAATTTGGTGTGTAGTCATCCTGACGACAGGCACACATATAAAACGATTTGCCGCTATCGAACAACCGCGCGGCGGTATCCATCTGCAACGGCATCTGGCGTGCAGTCGCTTCCACCAGCCAGTCGAGATCGATAAGATTTCCTCCACGGACAAAGCGCACTGGATCGAAAAATTCGCGCTTTGTGGTATAGCGCATGATGACTTTGCGCGCGTAACCGGGCTGATTACAAATATACGCCGAAAGGTTCTGCGCCCCGGCGGACGTGCCAAAATAGAGATCGAAAGGATTAAACTGCGCGCGCATAAACTCATCCAGCACGCCAGCCGTAAAGATTCCACGCTGCCCGCCGCCTTCGCACACCAACGCAATTCGTCCAGGCTGGAACGGCCTTAGCGACAACGGCGCAATATTACCAAGCGTTACAGGTATTCGCTGCCCCACCTCTGCCTTCCTGTTTTTGTTGTGAAAGAATGACAAAGTAACGCAATTTATTATTCGCTAAAACCGCAAAAGCCAGTCCGCTGGACTGGCTTTGTATAAAATTTTCTTAATCGTCTGAAATCTAGGGTCGTTTTCGGCCCATGAACAAACTCACCAGGAACAGAATAATCCCGACGACAAAGACAATTTTTGCAGCACCCGCTGCAGTACCGGCCAGACCACCAAACCCAAGAGCGGCGGCGATTAACGCGATAACCAGAAATATGATGCCCCAACGAAACATAAGCCTCTCCTTTACCATAGTTAATGTCACCGCTTGATATTCACTCAATGCGATATTTTTAGTGTGGTGCACATCGCGCCTCCCGACAAAGTTCGGGAGGACGAATTACGACGAATTACTTAGTTTTCAGATCATTTTTAACGCTTTTCACACCATCTACCGCTTTGGCGATACTTTCAGCACGGTCGCTCTGTGCCTGAGAATCTACGGTTCCGGAGAGCTGAACCACGCCATCGGTGGTTTCAACTTTCACTTTACGTGAAGGAACAATGTCGTCCGCCAGCAGTTTGGCTTTGATTTCACTGGTGGTGGCGGTGTCACCGGCGTAACCCTTCACGGAGCTTTCTTTAGCGTCGCGAACGTGCAGTTTGTCGCTGACGGAGGTCACGCCTTCAACGCCTTTCGCCACTTTCACTGCCTCTTCGGCCTGTGCCTGGCTTTCAACAAATCCGCTTAAAGTCACGACTTTTTGATCGGTTTTGACAGAGATATCAGTGCTCTTGATATTTTCATGATCCACCAGAGCCGCCTTCACTTTCGCTGTGATGGCGCTGTCATCCATGAAATTACCGACTTTATTCATAGAGCTATCGACTTTTTGCCCTGCGCTTTCATTGGTGGTCTGCGCGTTGTTTTCCGCGTAGGCAGAACCGGTCGCGACGGCAGAGGTCAGCATTACAGCCAGCAGAGTTTTCGAAATCTTCAGTCTTGTCATAGTCATCGATTTATTCCTGTATATTTGCTCGTAATTTGAGCCAGGCAACACGAGGTTGCATTGCTGAATAGGGAGAGACTTCACCCTCGACAGAAGTCAATGGTCGCCATCACAAAAGCGATAGGTGATGAATAACGACCGTTACAACTTCTTAATCAGTTATTAATATCAATCGAATGACAGTTAACGGTTTTAAATACTGTTACCTACTCATATAACGGTATTTAAAGCCGACACAAATGTCATTGCTTTGTTAAATATAGATCACAATTTTGAAACCGCTCGCCATATCGGCTAAAAAGCGAGCAAACATAAGCGAAAGCGAATGTTTTAAGAACATTCCGCAAGCGGCTAATAAGGAAGGGAAATTGACAGGGCGCAGCGGCTGCCGCGCCCTGGAAGCAAGAATTAATGCTCGCGGGTCTGGTGGAATTGAACGTCCGGATAACGCTCTTGCGCTAAGCGTAGGTTAACCATGCTGGTGGCGATGTAAGCGAGGTTATCGCCGCCATCGAGCGCCAGTTGACCTTCGTTCTTACGCTTGAACTCTTCGAATTTCTTTGCGTCCGCGCATTCTACCCAGCGGGCGGTGGCAACGTTGACTGACTCATACACTGCTTCAACGTTGTATTCGCTTTTCAGGCGCGATACCACCACATCAAACTGCAGCACACCAACCGCACCGACGATCAGGTCGTTATTGGAGATCGGACGGAACACTTGCACTGCGCCCTCTTCAGAAAGCTGTACCAGCCCTTTGAGCAGCTGTTTTTGCTTCAGCGGATCTTTCAGACGTATACGACGGAACAGTTCCGGTGCGAAGTTCGGAATACCGGTGAACTTCATCATCTCACCCTGGGTAAAGGTGTCGCCGATCTGAATGGTGCCGTGGTTGTGCAGGCCGAGGATATCGCCAGGATACGCTTCTTCAACGTGCGAACGGTCACCCGCCATAAAGGTCAGCGCGTCAGAGATCACCACGTCTTTCGCGGTGCGCACCTGGCGCAGCTTCATGCCTTTTTCATATTTACCGGATACCACGCGCATAAACGCCACGCGGTCGCGGTGTTTCGGGTCCATGTTGGCCTGAATTTTAAATACGAAGCCGGTAAATTTGTCTTCGCTCGCTTCTACGGTACGGGTATCAGTCTGACGCGGCATCGGCGCAGGCGCCCACTCCACCAGACCATCCAGCATATGATCGACGCCGAAGTTACCCAGCGCAGTACCGAAGAATACCGGAGTAATTTCGCCCGCAAGGAACAATTCTTTGTCGAACTCGTTAGAGGCGCCTTTCACCAGTTCCAGTTCGTCACGCAGTTGCTGTGCCAGATCTTCTCCAACCGCAGCGTCGAGATCCGGGTTGTTCAGCCCTTTAACAATGCGTACTTCCTGAATGGTGTGACCTTTACCGCTCTGGTAGAGATAGGTTTCATCTTTATACAGGTGATAAACGCCTTTAAACAGCTTGCCGCAGCCAATCGGCCAGGTGATCGGCGCACAGCCGATTTTCAGCTCGTTCTCAACTTCATCGAGCAATTCCATCGGGTCGCGGATATCACGGTCAAGTTTGTTCATAAAGGTGAGGATCGGCGTATCGCGCAGACGGGTAACTTCCATCAGCTTGCGGGTACGATCTTCAACACCTTTTGCAGCGTCGATAACCATCAGGCAGCAGTCCACCGCCGTCAGGGTACGATAGGTATCTTCCGAGAAGTCTTCGTGCCCCGGGGTGTCAAGCAGGTTAACCAGGCAGTCGTGATACGGAAACTGCATCACAGACGTGGTAATGGAGATCCCACGCTGCTTTTCCATCTCCATCCAGTCCGACTTAGCGTGCTGGTTGGAACCACGGCCTTTTACTGTACCGGCGGTCTGAATGGCCTGTCCGAACAGCAGCACCTTCTCGGTGATGGTGGTTTTACCGGCGTCCGGGTGAGAAATTATGGCAAAGGTGCGGCGCTTCGCCACCTCTTGCAAATAAGGAGACAACGTCATAATTCTTTCTTCTTGAGTAAGCGGCATCGCGCCGCGCTTGTTGAAAACGAAAAATTGCGGCTATTTTACCCATCAACGGGGGGGAGGCAATCAGTGTTTACACAGGAGTTGCTCCAGTTCGTGCAACGAAGAAACGGTCCAGGTGGGCGCAATGCCTTCTGGTTGCTCGCGATTGTGCGCATTCAGCCAGCAGGTAGCAAGCCCGGCGTTGATGCCACCGAGAATATCGGACTCAGCAGTGTCACCAACCATTAGCACGCGTGAACGGTCAGGATTGCCCGCCTGTTCCAGCGCATAATCGAAAATTTTCTTATTCGGTTTGGCAACGCCAACTTCTTCGGAAATCACCAGCAAATCGAAATAATCACGCAAACCCGTTCGTTCCAGACGCACTTGCTGCAAGGCACTAAAACCGTTGGTGATGATGCCGATTTTGGCATTGCCGCGAATGGCGTTAAGCAGGGAAACCGCGCCAGGCAGCGGTGTGCAGATTTCCGCCATCGCATTAATAAAGGCAGCGTTGAGTTTACCCGGCTCGACGTTCAGCCGTTCGGCCCAGCTTTCAAAACGCCCGTGCTGGAGCTGTAATGAAGTGATCGCGCCGTTTTGATAATCCACCCACAGTGGTTTGTTAACGGCCTGATAGTCCTGAAAATCTTCAGCGGTAAAGGTGACGCTGTAGTCAAGGAACATCCGCTGCAGGCCGGTGAACGAGTCAAAAGTAAACAGCGTTTCATCGGCATCAAAGAAAATCCAGTCCCACTTCATTATTCCACCTTGTCTTACATACTGATTGGCAACGCCATGATGATGGCGTCTTCGCGACCGTCCGTGGTGGGGTAGTAATTGCGGCGAATCGTCGCCTCGTTAAAGCCTAAACTTTCGTACAGAGCAATGGCAGCGGCGTTAGAGGCGCGGACTTCCAGCCATAGCGTCGCCACGCCGCGTTTTTCCAGCTCGTCGATCAGATGTTCCAGCAACGCCCTTCCCAGTCCCTGACGCTGATAGTCGGGATCGACCGCAATATTGAACAATGTAGCTTCATCCAGCACCACTTGCGTAATCGCAAACGCAGCCATTTTGCCGTCTTGTGTCAACTGAAAGTTGAGATAGCGTTCGCCCTGGTTGCTGGCAAAGGTTTTTTCACTCCACGGAAAGGCGTGGGCGCGTTGTTCAATGTGGAAAGCCGCAGGTAAATCAGTCGGTTCGAGGGAAGAAATCGTGTTCATATGTGCAAATTTGTTGCCATAACGCGGCGCGTGCCGTTGGGTTTGCCCGTAATTCGGTGAGCGCCGGTGATGTCACCTGAGCGCCCTCCAGTGACAGCGGTTCGTCAGTACCCAACCGCCAACTGTTGCATCGACTGCCTTGCGGCAGCATCGCGATCCTATCTGGCGTCAGTTGCAGCACCTGATCGGGGCTGACGGTTAATGCGCGCAGAACATCGCTCACCAGAGGATCGGTCAGGGCGGGAAGATCGTTTGCCACCATCACCAGACGGACGTGTGCCGGGATCGCAATGGCAATCTCCCCCTGCAACGCGCCAGGGCGACGCAGCGACCACTGGGTAATGCCCAGCTGCTGTAACTGCCAGTCTCGTCGGGATGTCATAGCGAATCGCTCCTGTTGTCAGGGGCGCAAATATAGCAAATTCGTCGATACCGCGCCAACATATGGCTATAATCGCCGCCAGTATCAATTGAGGAGCATTCCATGTCTGCATTTACCCCGGCAAGTGAAGTCTTGCTGCGCCACAGTGATGATTTCGAACAAAGCCGTATTCTGTTTGCCGGTGACTTACAGGATGACCTGCCCGCGCGTTTAGATACCGCGACCAGTCGTGCTCATACCCAGCAATTCCACCACTGGCAGGTGTTAAGCCGCCAGATGGGTGATAACGCCCGTTTTAGTCTGGTTGCAACGGCGGACGACGTCGCAGATTGCGATACGCTGATTTACTACTGGCCGAAGAACAAACCGGAAGCTCAGTTCCAGTTGATGAATTTACTTTCTCTGCTGCCAGTGGGCACTGACATTTTCGTCGTTGGCGAAAACCGTAGCGGCGTGCGCAGCGCCGAGCAAATGCTGGCAGATTATGCGCCATTGAATAAGGTAGACAGCGCCCGTCGCTGCGGCCTCTATTTTGGTCGTCTGGAAAAACAGCCGGTATTTGATGCCGATAAATTCTGGGGCGAATACAGCGTCGATGGCCTGACGGTCAAAACGCTGCCTGGCGTGTTTAGCCGCGACGGTCTGGATGTCGGTAGCCAGTTGCTGCTCTCGACGTTAACCCCGCACACGAAAGGTAAAGTGCTGGATGTTGGCTGCGGTGCGGGCGTGCTTTCAGTTGCCTTTGCGCGCCATTCACCGAAGATTCGCCTCACTCTGTGCGATGTTTCTGCACCAGCGGTAGAAGCCAGCCGCGCAACGCTTGCTGCTAACGGTGTTGAAGGTGAAGTCTTTGCCAGCAACGTCTTTTCTGAGGTGAAAGGTCGTTTTGATATGATCATCTCCAACCCGCCGTTCCACGATGGGATGCAAACCAGCCTGGATGCCGCGCAAACGCTGATTCGCGGCGCGGTGCGTCATCTTAATAGCGGCGGCGAGCTGCGAATTGTAGCGAACGCCTTCCTGCCTTATCCGGACGTGCTGGATGAGACATTTGGCTTCCACGAAGTTATCGCGCAAACCGGGCGTTTCAAGGTGTATCGCGCCATTATGACCCGCCAGGCGAAGAAAGGTTAAGTCTCTCGCCGCAATCCTTGTTGGATGCGGCGTGAACGCCTTATCCAACCTACAAAAACTGCACATTAGCCCTTCATAGGCCAGATAAGACGCGCCAGCGTCGCATCTGGCATCTGCACCCACATACCATGTCGGATGCGGCGTGAACGCCTTATCCGACATACAAAACCTGCACGTTAGCCTCCTGATGACCATTTTTCCAGCAATTACACATCAGGCGATAATTAACTATTGACGAAAAGCTGAAAACCACTAGAATGCGCCTCCGTGGTAGCAATTCTTTTTAAGAATTGATGGTATGCGAAGGTGGCGGAATTGGTAGACGCGCTAGCTTCAGGTGTTAGTGTCCTTACGGACGTGGGGGTTCAAGTCCCCCCCCTCGCACCAATTATCTTTACTTCCTCTCTTGTTTCTTCCCTGATTTTTCATCCCTGATTCCACTTTATTATCATTAACATGACGCCAGAAATAAGCGCCAGGCACGATGGTAGTAAAACGTAATGCCGTAACTGTTTGTGATATAGCATCAGCGGCGTCAACACTAATCCCATCAGAATGACAATCCGCCACTGATCCGGCGATAAATCCGCATACGTCATCCCTGCAATCAGCAATCCCGGCAGCAACACTCCCCAACCACTGCCCAGCATACGTTGCAACATGGTTTAATCTCTCAAAACGATAATGATAACCAATATCATATGATAATTTTTATCATTTGCAAGCCAGAGAAATCCCTTGCTATCGGGCAAACCTATCGCTAGGATTAGCAATCATTATCATTTAGATTACTATCACGATTATGGCCTATCGTTCTGCACCGCTCTATGAAGATGTTATCTGGCGAACGCATCTCCAGCCGCAGGATGCTGGGCTTGCGGAATCAGTACGGGCGACGATCGCAGAACATCGTGAACATTTGCTGGAGTTTATCCGTCTGGATGAACCCGCCCCGCTTAACGCCATGACACTGGCGCAATGGTCATCACCGAATGCGCTACGTTCTCTACTGGCGGTCTATTCCGATCATATCTACCGTAATCAACCGATGATGATCCGTGAGAACAAACCGCTGATCTCACTCTGGGCGCAATGGTATATCGGCCTGATGGTGCCACCCTTAATGCTGGCGCTGCTGACGCAGGAAAAAGCGTTAGACCTTTCTCCAGAACATTTCCACGTTGAGTTTCACGAAACCGGGCGCGCAGCCTGTTTCTGGGTCGATGTATGTGAAGATAAAAACGCAACAACGCATTCTCCACAACAACGAATGGAAACGTTAATCAGCCAGGCGCTTGTCCCGGTAGTGCAGGCATTAGAAGCAACTGGAGAGATCAACGGCAAACTCATCTGGAGTAATACCGGTTATTTGATCAACTGGTATCTGACAGAGATGAAGCAGTTGCTCGGCGAGGCAGCGGTTGAATCGCTGCGTCATGCCCTGTTTTTTGAGAAAACGCTCACTACAGGTGAAGATAATCCACTCTGGCGTACAGTAGTGCTACGCGATGGTCTGCTGGTACGCCGTACCTGCTGCCAGCGTTATCGCCTACCGGATGTGCAGCAATGTGGTGACTGTACGCTGAAATAAAAACTTTGCCGGGACGATAACCCGGCATTAAGCATATTAAAAGGGATGCAACACGTTACTTGTTTCGCAATGCCGCATACATAACAGAATATCTGCGGCCTCCAACAACCCCGCATCAGAACTGACGCCCAGTTTCGACATCACATTAAATTTATGCGCCCGGATCGTTTTAATATTGCGTTTAAGCTGCTCGGCAATTTGTGTCATTGAGTAGCCACGCGACATAAAACGCAATATTTCTCTCTCCGTTGGGCTTAACGTCCGGCTTTGGTTAATGTACCACTGATTATTCAGCCGATCGGTCGCCTGACGCACACCATTTAATGACAGAAACAACTCCTGATGAAAAACTTCCAGCGTCGATGCTTTACTTAATACTCCGTCCAGCGGAGATGGAGATAATGAACCGATCAACCGTGCTTCAATATCATCATCTGCAATAACCAAACGTCGGGTACGCGGAAATTTAATCGCCAGCTCAGTCAGGCAAGATAATCCTTCTCTGCGCTCACTTCTCATGGCAGAAAAAGAAAAAATGACCGCCGCGAACGAGATCCGCGACATTGCATTCTGAAACGACTCCTGACTGGTATAGGTGTGGAGCTTATAAGGGTTACCCGCAAACTTTCTGAATAAACTCTCAATACCGATACTGCTCATGACGCATTTTTCTACGAGTGCGACATTTCTCTTCTTAATTCGGCTGTGTTCCATTCTGCGGCATCTCCATAAACAGAAGGCAAGTTAAGTTCTCTTGCACCCTGTGCGCTATTTATCCATGCATACATCTCAGCATTGCTGTGAATTGCCAGCCGACGCATCGCACTGTTTTTTTGTGCGCTGATAGTTTTATTACTTTTCTTGAGCAATGAAGCTATCTGGTTGATGCCCCATCCTTTGCCTAACAGCCGCAGTACCTTACGCTCTGAAAGCGTCAGAACGACGGTGCGATAGCTAAAATCCTGAGTTTCAGCCATTGTCGGAGAGGTCAGCATCGCGCTGATACGATCCGCATACGCATTACCGGAACGAACTGTTTTAACCAGATTCTCAATGGGTTCAATATCCGACAGTAACGTCGCTGTTGGACACATTAGCAGTTCTACTGCCGGGGAGTACCAGGCACGCGAAACCATGAAAACCCAATGTATTTCCCGGTATTGTGAGATCAATGAATAGTAATGTTCACAAACGGAACGCGGGTCTTCCGTTTCGCCGGATAAATCGGCAACCACTAACCCAGCACGACGTAATTGTAATAAGGTTAACTCCTCCGCAGAGGCGCTACTCGTTATTTCATATTCAGGTAGATGGGTCCTCATGACCTCTTTTAATCCTGCCTGCATAACGGGTATTTTACTGATAACAATTCCATTTTTGCAGCATCCTGGCAACATATATCCTCCATATCCACTCTCTATAAATCATGATGGTTAATTCAGGATATTCACCCCCTAAATTAATCCAACAAATTAATAGTTCTAGCGAATAAATTATCCTTAGCATTCACTTCCATATCAGTTTACCCCTGACACACCAAAAATCCTTTGTATGTTTCAGGAGGCTAGCATCAAATAATAACCTGGTAAAATACCTCTGACACATTTAAAATATCTAAATTATGTTGTTAGAAATACTTAATCAAAAACCACAAATCCAATCAGTTTACGATATCATTCAAAATAATGGTCAAAGGCGAAACACAAGGCCTTTAGACCGAAAGAGCAACAAAAAAATCAATAAAAACTGAAAGATATTTCTTATCCAGATTCGAAAAATTGATTTTCCCTGCTATTAGCCAAACGAGTAAAAACAAAACTATAAATTCATTTCAGTGATAATATTCATGAGGATATTTATTTGACCTCTGACGCAGATCGCTTCCTGTCGCCATAACCAGAATTAATCAGCGCAATTTTGATCTTAACCAACCCCAAAACAACCGCGCTTCATGATACAAATGGGGTCTCATTATTTGAACAATACGCAGCACGTCTATGACAAAGGGCGAGTTATGCAAACTGAGCAACAGCGAGCCGTAACACGGTTATGTATCCAGTGCGGATTATTTCTTTTGCAGCACGGGGCGGAAAGTGCGCTGGTGGATGAGCTTTCTTCACGACTTGGGCGCGCGCTGGGGATGGACTGCGTTGAAAGCTCCATCTCTTCCAACGCAATTGTGCTAACCACCATTAAAGATGGTCAATGTTTAACCTCGACACGTAAAAATCAGGATCGCGGCATTAATATGCATGTGGTTACTGAAGTACAACACATTGTGATTCTGGCGGAACACAAATTGCTGGATTACAAAGGTGTGGAGAAGCGTTTTAGCCAAATACATCCTCTGCGCTATCCGCGTTGGCTGGTAGCCTTGATGGTAGGACTTTCTTGCGCCTGTTTCTGCAAACTGAATAACGGTGGCTGGGACGGCGCGCTAATTACGTTCTTCGCCAGCATGATCGCTATGTACATCCGCCAGCTGCTGGCACAACGCCATCTTCACCCACAGATAAACTTTTGCCTCACTGCATTTGCCGCCACCACGATTTCCGGCCTCCTTTTACAACTTCCGACATTCAGTCATACGCCTACCATCGCGATGGCGGCCAGCGTTCTGTTGCTGGTGCCGGGCTTTCCGTTGATTAATGCCGTCGCCGATATGTTTAAAGGCCATATCAATACCGGGCTGGCACGCTGGGCAATTGCCAGCCTGTTGACGTTGGCTACCTGCGTTGGCGTGGTGATGGCACTCACGATTTGGGGGCTACGCGGATGGGTGTGATCGAATTTCTCATAGCGTTGGTGCAGGATATGATCCTCGCGGCAATTCCTGCGGTCGGATTTGCGATGGTATTCAACGTTCCGGTTCGAGCGTTACGCTGGTGTGCGCTGCTTGGCGCGATTGGTCATGGTTCACGAATGATCTTAATGACTACCGGGCTGAATATTGAGTGGTCAACCTTTATGGCCTCTATGCTGGTCGGCACCATTGGAATTCAATGGTCGCGCTGGTATCTGGCGCATCCAAAAGTCTTTACCGTGGCGGCCGTTATCCCTATGTTCCCTGGCATCTCTGCTTATACAGCAATGATTTCAGCTGTAAAAATCAGTCAGTTAGGTTACAGCGAGCCGTTGATGATTACCCTGTTAACCAACTTTCTTACGGCGTCATCAATTGTTGGAGCATTATCCATCGGCCTTTCCATTCCTGGATTATGGTTGTACCGCAAGCGCCCTCGCGTATAAAATTGCCTCGCTTAAAGCACACGGATGAGAGACAGCCTCCTTTCATCCGTGTGTTACTATAAAAGTAATCTCCCTTCTCGTTCATCGTTCCATATTGAGAAACAGTATGTCTTCCAGAGTTTTGACCCCGGACGTCGTTGGTATTGACGCCCTGGTACACGATCACCAGACCGTTCTGGCAAAAGCTGAAGGCGGAATGGTTGCCGTATTTGCTAACAACGCTCCGGCGTTTTATGCCGTCACGCCCGCGCGTCTTGCTGAACTGCTGGCGCTGGAAGAAAAGCTGGCGCGTCCGGGAAGCGATATCGCTCTGGACGATCAACTCTATCAGGAACCGCAAACTGCCCCCGTTGCCGTACCGATGGGGAAATTTGCCATGTACCCAGACTGGCGACCCGATGCCGACTTTACCCGCCAGGCCGCGTTATGGGGCGTGGCACTAAGAGAACCCGCTACCGCCGAAGAACTGGCCTCATTCATTGCCTACTGGCAGGCGGAAGGTAAAGTTTTTCACCATGTGCAGTGGCAGCAAAAACTGGCGCGCAGTCTGCAAATTGGCCGCGCCAGCAACGGCGGACTAGCCAAACGAGATGTGAACACGGTCAGCGAACCTGACAGCCAAATTCCACCAGGATTCAGAGGGTAACGATGAAAAACGTTGGCGACCTGATGCAACGCCTGCAAAAAATGATGCCTGCCCATATCAAACCCGCCTTCAAAACGGGTGAAGAACTTCTGGCGTGGCAGAAAGAACAAGGGGCGCTCCGCTCCGCCGCTCTGGAGCGCGAGAATCGGGCGATGAAAATGCAGCGCACCTTTAACCGCTCCGGCATTCGTCCGCTGCATCAGAACTGTTCCTTTGAGAACTATCGTGTTGAATGCGAAGGGCAGATGAATGCGTTGAGCAAAGCGCGTCAATATGTCGAAGAGTTCGACGGCAACATCGCCAGCTTTATCTTTTCTGGCAAGCCGGGCACCGGTAAAAACCATCTGGCGGCGGCAATCTGCAACGAACTACTGCTGCGCGGCAAATCGGTATTGATTATTACTGTTGCCGATATTATGTCGGCGATGAAAGATACCTTCAGAAATAGCGGCGTCAGTGAAGAACAACTGCTCAACGATCTGAGCAACGTTGATCTACTGGTGATCGACGAGATCGGCGTGCAGACCGAATCTAAATACGAAAAAGTGATCATCAATCAGATCGTCGATCGTCGTTCTTCTTCCAAGCGCCCAACCGGAATGCTGACGAACAGCAATATGGAAGAAATGACGAAGTTGCTGGGCGAGCGTGTTATGGATCGTATGCGCCTGGGTAACAGTCTGTGGGTGATCTTCAACTGGGACAGTTATCGTAGTCGAGTAACGGGTAAAGAGTATTAATCCCCATTCCCGGCGTTATACTGCGACACAATTCCACCTTGAGTAATGATGATGAAAACTGTTAAACACCTTCTGTGCTGTGCAATTACCGCCAGCGCATTAATTTCCACCGGGGTAAATGCCGCTTCCTGGAAAGATGCGCTCTCCAGTGCCGCCAGCGAGTTAAGCAATCAAAACAGCACTACACAGGAAGGCGGCTGGTCGCTCGCTTCATTAACTAACCTGCTTAGTAGCGGCAACCAGGCATTAAGCGCAGATAACATGAACAATGCCGCAGGCATTCTGCAATACTGCGCGAAGCAAAAGCTGGCTTCGGTGACCGATGCGGAAAACATCAAAAACCAGGTGCTGGAAAAGTTAGGTCTGAACAGCGAAGAGCAGAAAGAAGACACCAACTATCTGGACGGTATTCAGGGTTTGCTGAAAACCAAAGATGGCCAGCAGCTTAATCTGGATAACATCGGTACGACTCCGCTGGCGGAGAAAGTGAAAACCAAAGCCTGCGATCTGGTATTAAAGCAAGGTCTGAACTTTATCTCTTGATCCGCATAACGCCGCGTTTTAGCTGTTAATCGGCTGGCGCGGCAATCCCCTTCTCTTTTTCCCGCTTCTGACGCTTTCATCCCCTGCTATGCGGGAAACAACCCCGATCAAAAAAGTCTGTTTATAAACTAATTCCTAACAACATCGCATTTTTTTGACACTAGAATTGCAGCAATATGGCAGCGCCATTACATTGTGTTTCTCAAAAAATCTTAAGCATCGGCTACACAGCCTGGTTTAGTGAGGATCGCCCGTTGTCAGAACTACTCTCATTTGCCTTGTTTCTCGCCTCTGTGCTGATCTACGCATGGAAAGCGGGACGTAACACCTGGTGGTTTGCCGCCACATTAACGGTGCTGGGGCTATTTGTCGTTTTAAATATCACCCTTTTTGCCAGTGACTACTTTACTGGCGATGGCATTAACGACGCGGTTCTCTATACCTTAACCAACAGCCTGACCGGTGCAGGCGTCAGCAAATATATCCTGCCAGGTATTGGCATTGTACTGGCACTGGCAGTCGTTTTCGGTGCACTGGGCTGGATCCTGCGCCGCCGCCGTCATCATCCGCACCATTTTGGTTACAGCCTTTTGGCGCTCTTGCTGGCACTGGCTTCTGTCGATGCCAGCCCGGCGTTTCGTCAGATAACGGAACTGGTGAAATCACAGTCACGCGACGGCGATCCGGACTTTGCGGCTTATTATAAAGAACCGTCGAAAACCATTCCTGACCCGAAACTCAACCTGGTTTATATCTACGGAGAAAGCCTCGAGCGCACCTATTTTGACAACGATGCTTTCCCGGATCTCACGCCTGAATTGGGCGCGCTGAAAAATGAAAGTCTGGATTTCAGCCACACGCAGCAGTTGCCGGGAACGGACTACACGATTGCGGGCATGGTGGCTTCCCAGTGTGGCATTCCGCTTTTTGCTCCATTTGAAGGCAACGCTTCTGCATCCGTTTCCAGCTTCTTCCCGCAGAACATCTGTCTGGGCGATATTCTGAAAAACTCGGGTTATCAGAACTATTTCGTACAGGGAGCCAATCTGCGTTTTGCCGGTAAAGATGTGTTCCTGAAATCACACGGTTTCGACCATTTGTACGGCTCGGAAGAGCTGAAAAGCGTGGTCGCAGACCCACATTATCGCAACGACTGGGGATTCTACGACGATACCGTGCTGGATGAAGCATGGAAAAAATTTGAGGAGCTGTCTCGCTCCGGTCAACGGTTCTCACTGTTTACCCTGACGGTCGATACCCATCACCCGGATGGTTTTATCTCTCGTACCTGTAATCGCAAAAAATATGATTTTGACGGTAAACCGAACCAGTCATTCAGCGCGGTAAGTTGCAGCCAGGAGAACATTGCGGCGTTTATCAATAAAATCAAAGCCTCTCCGTGGTTTAAAGATACCGTCATTGTCGTCTCTTCCGACCATCTGGCGATGAACAACACGGCATGGAAATACCTCAATAAGCAGGATCGCAATAACCTGTTTTTTGTCATCCGTGGCGACAAACCGCAGCAAGAGACGCTGGCGGTGAAGCGCAACACGATGGATAACGGCGCTACGGTACTGGATATCCTTGGTGGTGATAATTTTATCGGCCTCGGACGCAGTAGCCTTTCTGGTCAGTCAATGTCAGAAGTGTTCCTCAACATGAAAGAGAAAGTACTGGCGTGGAAACCGGATATCGTTCGTCTGTGGAAATTCCCCACCGAGATAAAAGAATTTACCATCAATCAGAATAAAAATATGATCGCCTTCTCAGGTAGTCATTTCCGTTTGCCGCTGCTGTTGCGGGTTTCAGACAAACGAGTGGAACCACTGCCAGAAAGTGAATACTCCGCGCCACTGCGTTTCCAACTGGCCGATTTCGCCCCACGTGATAATTTCATCTGGGTTGACCGCTGCTACAAAATGGGGCAGTTGTGGGCGCCGGAACTGGCGCTTTCTACCGACTGGTGTGTTTCACAGGGGCAACTTGGCGGGCAACAAACAGTGCAGCATGTCGATAAGCCAGAATGGAAAGGTAAAACGGCATTTAAGGACACGGTCATCGACATGGAACGCTACAAAGGCAATGTCGATACACTGAAGATTGTCGATAACGATATTCGCTACAAAGCAGACAGTTTCATCTTTAACGTCGCGGGTGCGCCGGAAGAGGTAAAACAGTTTAGCGGGATTTCCCGTCCGGAGTCGTGGGGACGCTGGTCCAACGCACAGCTTGGCGATGAAGTGAAAATCGAGTACAAGCATCCGCTGCCGAAGAAATTTGATTTGGTGATTACCGCCAAAGCCTACGGTAATAACGCCAGCCGCCCCATTCCGGTACGCGTTGGCAATGAAGAACAAACCATCGTGCTGGGCAACGAAGTAACCACCACTACGCTGCATTTCGAGAACCCAACCGATGCCGACACCCTGGTGATTGTGCCGCCGGAACCCGTCGCAACTAACGAAGGGAATATTCTCGGTCACTCGCCGCGTAAACTCGGTATCGGGATGGTGGAAATTAAAGTGGTGGAGCGAGAAGGGTAATCACTGACTGATTTACAGGTCGGATAAGACGCGTAAACGTCTTATCCGACCAACAAAACATTATTGATAAATAAAAATAGTGTCCAACACTGCATAGCCACTTTACCAGTCACTCATTATCAGAAAGTAACCACGCCCTTAATCAACTCACGATTGTTAATCACATCGCGCTCATAGGTTTCTGCCAGCGTGGCGAACGGATAGCGATGGGTTAACATCATGTCAGCAGTGATTTTCCCTTCCGCCATCAGCCGCCAGACTTTCGCAAAATCTTCCGGCGTAGCGTTACGGCTACCCATTATTGTGGTCTCTTTTTTGTGGAATTCTGGATCAGAGATTTGCAAATCGCCTTTAAACAGGCCGACAAAGACTACCGTGCCACCGTGGCGAATCAGATTAACAGTGTTATTCATCGCATGTTGATTACCTGTCGCGTCGATCACTTTCTGCGCCAGAGAGCCGCCAAATTGCGCACGTAGTTGGTCATCAAAATCTTCTGCGAACGGATCAAGCACGGGCAGCTCCAGACGCCTTATCACATGCTCACGCCGCGCCGGACTGGTATCCACCACCACCACATGTGCGCCATCAACTTTAGCGATTGCCGCAGCTCCCAAACCGATTGGCCCCGCCCCGACCACCAGCACTTGCTCACCAGGCGCAACTGCCGCGCGACGTACCGCATGAGCACTAATGGCGAAGGGTTCAATCAACGCTGCCGCCTGCGGGTCAATGCCATCTGCGGGCAAAATGTTCGCCTCTGGCACGCTTAAATACTCACTAAAACCGCCATCCTGATGAACGCCAATGACCGAAATGCTTTCACAGCAGTTGGTGCGACCACTTTTACACGCCGGGCATTTCTGGCAGGCAATATAAGGGATCACGGCAACTTGCTGACCATTTTTGAGATCAGCAATATCTTTACCTAATTCAACAATCTTGCCACATATTTCATGGCCTAACACACGTGGATAACTAAAAAATGGTTGATTCCCACCCCAGGCATGAATATCAGTACCACAAATTCCGACAGACTTAATCTTTATCAATACTTCATCGCCACCGGGAATAGGCATTTCATATTGTTTCCAGACTAATTCTTTCGGTTTCTGGCAAATTAATGTATTTATCTTAGGCATAATTCTGCTCTCCATTTTTTGTTGTCTTAGATATCAATGAAAATGAAAAACGCCAGTGAAATAGAAAATCTATTTTGTGAAAATACACGCATAAAAATGTTTTAAATCGGGTTTTAATAGCGCGACAAGGAGAAAAATATGAGTCGCTCACAAAATTTACGCCATAATGTAGTTAACCAGTTTATTGATGAGATGGTATGTGGTCATATCCCTTCCCCACTCCCATCGCAAAGCTCACTAGCGGAAATGTACAACGTCAGTCGCACCACGGTGCGTCATGTTCTCAGCCACTTACGCGAATGCGGTGTCCTGACGCAGGTCGGAAATGACCACGTCATCACGCGTAAACCTGATCACAACGATGGTTTTGCCTGTCCCGCAGCTTCGATAAGTGAGCAGGATAAAGTATTTGAGCAGTTTTTTTTCACGATGATAAATCAGCGTCAGTTGTTGCCTGGTGAAACTTTTTCTGAGCTACAACTGGCGCGAGCGGCAGGTGTCAGCTCGATTACGGCAAGAAAATATCTTTTAAAATTATGGTGCTACAACCTCACCCAAAGCGAAAAACGCGGTCAGTGGAGGATAAAGCATTTCGATCAATCCTACGCCGAGCAGCTTTTTGAACTGCGCGAAATGTTGGAAACGCGCTCAATCCAGCGTTTTCTCACTCTGCCTGATAATGATCCGCGCTGGTTTCAGGTGAAAACCATGCTCGAACGCCACCGAATGCTGCGTGACAACATCGGCAGTAATTTTCACACCTTCTCGCAACTGGACAGAGAGTTCCATTCCTTATTGCTTTCAGCCACTGACAATATCTTTTTCAATCAATCCATTGATATTATCTCCGTCATCTTCCACTTCCACTATCAATGGGACGAAAACGATCGCAGGCAGCGCAATATTATTGCCATAGATGAGCATATGACTATTCTCAGTGCTTTGGTTTGCCGCAGCTATGTGGATGCAACGCTTGCACTACGTAACCATTTGAATTCAGCTAAACAAGCGATGATTCGTTCCATCAAGAAGAACAAGCGGTACGTTTATTAAATACAGATTAAAAACAGCAAACTATTAGATTGTGCACGGTTTTATCAAAATATAAACGCCCGAAATTTCCGGCTTACCTATGCTCGCAACCAGTCGACTATAAATGTTTTTTTGTGAGCGGTAGTGAAATCCTAAAAATTTCATCTGCCATTAATATTAACCCTGCGCAATACATAATTACGCAATAATTAAAATATTATAAATACAGGAGTTCGGCGTGGAAAAAGAAAATATTACCCTCGATCCGCATTCGTCCTTTCGCTCATCGTCGTCGGTAGATATCCCCGTGCCACCAAATGGATTAATTCAACGTAGTCCCCGAATTAAACACATTCAAACCACCGCCATGTTGTTATTATTTATTGCTGCGGTAATAAATTTTCTCGATCGCAGTTCGCTGTCGGTAGCAAATGTAACTATTCGTGGAGAGCTGGGGTTAAACGCCACCGAGATGGGCGCTTTACTCTCCGTGTTCTCGCTCTCTTACGGGATTGCGCAATTGCCCGCAGGCATACTGCTGGACCGCAAAGGCCCACGCCTGATGCTGGGGCTAGGGATGATCGTCTGGTCGCTGTTTCAGGCAATGTCTGGCATGGTGCACAGCCTGGCGCAGTTCGTGCTGATGCGCATAGGTATGGGGATCGGCGAGGCTCCCATGAACCCGTGCGGTGTTAAAGTGATTAACGACTGGTACAACATCAAAGAACGTGGACGCCCGATGGGCTTTTTCAACGCGGCCTCCGTCATTGGTATTGCCATAAGCCCGCCGATTCTGGCGGCGATAATGCTGGCCATCGGCTGGCGTGGGATGTTTATAACCATCGGCTTACTGGGCATTTTTCTCGCCATCGCCTGGTTTATGTTCTATCGCAACCGCGAGCAGGTGGTGCTGACCGCCGCTGAACAAACCTATCTCAACGCCGGTAGCGTCAATACCCGCCGCGACCCACTCACTTTTGCCGAATGGCGCAGCCTGTTTCGTAACCGCACAATGTGGGGAATGATGCTCGGTTTCAGTGGTATGAACTATGCGGGGTGGTTGTACATTGCCTGGTTGCCAGGTTACCTGCAAACAGTCTATCACCTGGATTTAAAAAGCACGGGCTTGATGGCAGCAATACCTTTCCTGTTTGGTGGGATCGGGATGCTACTCAACGGATATGTGACCGACTGGCTGGTCAAAGGCGGGATGAAGCCGATTAAGAACCGTAAGCTCTGTATTGTTACCGGGATGTTCATTTCAGCCGCCTTTACTCTGGTAGTACCACAAGCGACAACCCCCATGAGTGCGGTTCTGCTGATTGGCATGGCGCTGTTCTGCCTTCACTTTGCTGGAACCTCCTGCTGGGGGCTGGTTCACGTAGCGGTCGCTTCTCGCATGGCTGCGTCAGTGGGCAGTATCCAGAACTTTGCCAGCTTCATGTGTGCCTCATTAGCACCGATTATTACCGGTTTTATTGTCGATACCACTCACTCATTCCGTCTGGCGCTGCTCATCTGCGGTTGCGTCACCGCAGCAGGCGCGCTGGCGTACATCTTCATGGTACATCAACCCATTAGCGATCCGCATAAAGAGTAATCTCCCCTTGCCCGATAAGTCATCGCTTATCGGGCATTTTTTGTGGCAATTAAAACGTTTCCCAGTTATCCCCGCCATCAGCCACTACCGCTTTACGCGGCACAACCGGCGTCACCGTTTTTACCGCCAACGCTTCGCGCTGACGCTGTTGCTCTTGCTGAATACGAAATACAGCCACAGCTTCAGTCAGGCGGCTGGCCTGCTCTTCCAGCGCGGCAGCAGCAGCGGCTGACTCTTCCACCAGCGCAGCGTTCTGTTGCGTTACCCGGTCCATCTCAACAACCGCTAAACCAACCTGATCGATACCGCGACTCTGCTCATCAGAAGCGGAGGCAATTTCGCCCATGATATCGGTCACGCGGGTCACGGCGCTGACAATCTCCGCCATAGTTTCCCCGGCGCTTTCGACGAGTGTCGATCCGACATCCACTTTGCCAACCGAATCTTCAATCAGACTTTTAATTTCACGCGCCGCCTGGGCGCTACGCTGAGCCAGATTACGCACTTCTCCCGCGACCACCGCAAAACCACGCCCTTGTTCACCCGCACGCGCTGCTTCGACCGCCGCATTCAAGGCCAGAATATTAGTCTGGAAAGCAATACCGTCGATAACGCTGATAATATCGGCGATTTTCTGCGAACTGGTAGATATATCGCGCATAGTTTGTACCACGCTATCGACCACATTACCGCCACGTTGTGCCGTTTCGGAAGCACTTAACGCCAGATGGCTTGCCTGTCGCGCGTTCTCGGCATTCTGTTTCACTGTCGCAGTCAATTGCTCCATGCTGGCTGCCGTCTCTTCTAACGAAGCGGCTTGCTGCTCAGTGCGTGAAGAGAGATCGTTATTACCGGTAGCGATTTCGCTGGCTCCGCTATAGATGGCATTTGCACCATTACGCACATCACCCACGGTACGTACCAGTTCACTTTGCATATGGCGCAAACTCTCTGCCAGTTGCCCCACTTCATTGGAGCCATCTACCTCGATCGGTTTCACCAGATCGCCGCCAGCAATATGACGAATGTTGTCGATCAGGCGATTCATCGGCGCTACCAGCGACGTTTTAATACCAAACCAGACGACGAAGATGACCGCCAGTACGACGATCAGAACACCCGCCAGCACCCACATTGCCTGGTTAAAGGCAGCATTATTATCAGCGACGGCGATGTCATAGAGACGATCGTTTTGCTGCATGTACGCCATATACTGCTTCTCGAAACCGTCCTGATATCCCTGAGTAGGTTGGTCAAAAAACTCGTTGATTTTGCCCGCCCCTAACAACTGGATCAGCTCCGCCAGTGCATTGTGATAGATATCGTAATTACGTTTGATCTCCGTAGCAGCCGCTGTGCTCTGATGCAAGTTACGTGGTAGTGCTTCGTAATCTGCCCAGTCTTTTTCCGCGTGTTTCAACGAAATAGTGGCACTCTGCATCAGCTCGGCGACGGTTGAACCGCTGCCAATATTGTTCTGATCCATCATGTAGCGGATACCCGCACGGTTGAGGGTGTTACGCGTCTGCAACAACGCAACCCAACTGCCATTTAGCGTAGATTGCTGCTGGCGAATGGTTTGTAAGACGGAGAGATTTTCTTTGTCCTTTTTTAAAGCGTTAAAGAACAGGCTGCCTGATGTCAGTTGCAAAAGGCCGAAAACGGCCAAAACCAGCAGTAAGCTGGTCACGATCCTGATACGTTTTAACATGGTTTCTCTTTTCCTGTTGACCGATAGCAGAATTTTCGGCCTGGAATGAGAAAACTTTATAGGTAGCGACCTGAAATTGATTAAATTTACCTCACTTTTTTATTTTTGTTCAAAAATACAATAACCACGTATTGATATATTTTTCTTTCTTATTTTTCACATTAGCTGTATCTATTTTGAACGTGAGGATATTTGCCAATAGATTAATATTATTGGCCAAAATAATATTATCAGTGAGGAAATGGGGTTTTAATATATATAGCATGAATATAATTTTTATATGAGTAACACAACTGAGGGCTAAAAATCGCTTCGGTTGTGATCAATATCACATAAATAGTCTTCATAAACCTTGCTCAATACCGCTCAACCGCAAAACTGACCGCTTACGTCCCTAATTTAACCACTCAGTTATTTACCTTACTTTACGCGCGCGTAACTCTGGCAACATCACTGCAGGATAGCGGTCAATTTACCTCCTCAAACGCAACGCAAACCTAGAACGGCTTCGGCCAACTATTAATCAATACATGCCAGGTTTTACTATGGATACTAAAAAGATATTCAAGCACATACCCTGGGTGATTCTTGGAATCATCGGTGCATTCTGCCTCGCGGTAGTTGCATTACGTCGGGGGGAGCACGTCAGCGCCCTATGGATCGTGGTCGCCTCTGTGTCGGTGTATCTGGTGGCTTATCGCTACTACAGCCTATACATCGCCCAGAAAGTGATGAAACTCGACCCCACGCGCGCGACGCCTGCGGTTATTAACAACGACGGTCTGAACTACGTTCCGACCAACCGTTACGTGTTGTTTGGTCACCACTTCGCCGCTATCGCCGGTGCCGGTCCGCTGGTTGGTCCGGTGCTCGCCGCGCAGATGGGCTACCTGCCTGGCACGCTGTGGCTGCTGGCGGGGGTAGTGCTGGCCGGTGCGGTACAGGACTTTATGGTGCTGTTTATCTCCTCTCGCCGTAACGGCGCATCTCTCGGTGAGATGATCAAAGAAGAGATGGGACCAGTACCGGGGACTATCGCGCTGTTTGGCTGTTTCTTAATCATGATCATCATCCTTGCCGTCCTGGCGCTGATTGTGGTTAAAGCCCTGGCCGAAAGTCCGTGGGGTGTCTTCACCGTTTGCTCAACCGTACCGATTGCGCTGTTTATGGGTATCTACATGCGCTTTATTCGTCCGGGGCGTGTAGGTGAAGTCTCTGTCATTGGTATCGTGCTGCTGGTTGCCTCTATCTACTTCGGTGGCGTGATTGCTCACGATCCGTACTGGGGTCCGGCACTGACCTTTAAAGACACCACCATTACCTTCGCGCTGATTGGCTATGCGTTTGTTTCCGCACTGCTGCCGGTGTGGCTGATCCTCGCACCGCGCGACTATCTGGCAACCTTCCTGAAAATCGGCGTTATCGTCGGCCTGGCGCTGGGTATCGTGGTGCTGAACCCGGAACTGAAAATGCCTGCGATGACTCAGTACATTGATGGTACTGGCCCGCTGTGGAAAGGCGCTCTGTTCCCGTTCCTGTTCATCACCATCGCCTGTGGTGCGGTATCTGGCTTCCACGCGCTGATCTCTTCCGGTACGACGCCGAAACTGCTGGCTAACGAAACCGATGCGCGTTTCATCGGCTACGGCGCAATGCTGATGGAGTCCTTCGTGGCGATTATGGCGCTGGTTGCTGCGTCCATCATCGAACCGGGTCTTTACTTCGCGATGAATACCCCGCCTGCGGGTCTCGGCATCACCATGCCTAACCTGCATGAAATGGGGGGCGAGAACGCGCCGATCATCATGGCGCAGCTGAAAGACGTTACCGCACACGCGGCAGCAACCGTCAGCTCCTGGGGCTTCGTGATTTCGCCAGAGCAGATCCTGCAAACCGCGAAAGACATTGGTGAACCTTCTGTCCTGAACCGTGCAGGTGGTGCGCCGACGCTGGCGGTAGGTATCGCTCACGTGTTCCACAAAGTGCTGCCGATGGCTGACATGGGCTTCTGGTATCACTTCGGTATTCTGTTCGAAGCACTGTTCATCCTGACCGCGCTGGATGCCGGTACGCGTTCTGGCCGCTTTATGCTGCAAGACCTGATGGGTAACTTCATCCCGTTCCTGAAAAAAACCGACTCTCTGGTTGCCGGTATCATCGGTACAGCGGGCTGTGTGGGTCTGTGGGGCTACCTGCTGTATCAGGGGGTGGTCGATCCGCTGGGCGGCGTTAAGAGCCTGTGGCCGCTGTTCGGTATCTCCAACCAGATGCTAGCAGCCGTGGCACTGGTTCTGGGCACCGTTGTGCTGATTAAGATGAAGCGCACCCAATACATCTGGGTAACTGTTGTTCCGGCGGTATGGCTGCTTATCTGCACCACCTGGGCGCTGGGTCTGAAACTGTTCAGCACCAACCCGCAGATGGAAGGCTTCTTCTACATGGCAAGCCAGTACAAAGAGAAGATTGCTAACGGTACTGACCTGACGGCGCAGCAGATTGCCAACATGAACCACATCGTTGTGAACAACTACACCAACGCGGGTCTGAGTATTCTGTTCCTGATTGTGGTGTACAGCATCATCTTCTACGGTTTCAAAACCTGGCTGAAGGTGCGTAACAGCGACAAACGTACTGACAAAGAAACGCCGTACGTTCCAATCCCGGAAGGCGGCGTGAAGATCTCTTCGCACCACTAACCGTGTTTAGCCCCGCTTCGGCGGGGCTCAGGCTGATGACAAAGCCAGGCAAGCGCACGGATTGTCCCCTCGCCCCTTCGGGGAGAGGGTTAGGGTGAGGGGAACAGGCCAGCGTCGGTGTATATAAATACTCTACCCTGGCCCTCTCGCCTTCCAGGGAAAGGGAGCAAACAGTGACCGTATTGACCTGTAAGCGAGTTTGTCAGCAATCTCAGCCCCGCTTCGGCGGGGCTTTGTTCTTATCAGAGTGAACTATGTTTGGTAACTTAGGACAGGCAAAAAAATATCTCGGCCAGGCGGCGAAGATGTTGATTGGCATTCCAGACTACGACAACTACGTCGAGCATATGAAGACCAACCATCCCGACAAGCCGTACATGAGCTATGAAGAATTCTTCCGCGAACGCCAGAACGCACGCTACGGCGGCGATGGTAAAGGCGGTATGCGCTGTTGTTAATGGAGAGAGCATGAACCCGATTGCAGTTACCCTACTCACCGGTTTTTTAGGCGCGGGCAAAACCACCCTGCTGCGCCATATTCTTAACGAACAACACGGCTACAAGATTGCCGTGATTGAAAACGAATTCGGCGAAGTCTCCGTTGATGATCAGTTAATTGGCGACCGCGCCACGCAGATCAAAACGCTGACCAACGGCTGCATCTGCTGTTCGCGCTCCAACGAGCTGGAAGACGCGCTACTCGACCTGCTGGATAATCTCGACAAGGGCAATATTCAGTTCGACCGTCTGGTGATTGAATGCACCGGCATGGCCGATCCCGGCCCGATTATTCAGACCTTTTTCTCCCATGAGATTTTATGCCAGCGTTACCTGCTGGACGGCGTGATTGCGCTGGTGGATGCGGTACATGCCGATGAGCAGATGAACCAGTTCACCATCGCCCAGTCACAGGTTGGCTACGCTGACCGTATTCTGCTGACCAAAACCGACGTCGCTGGCGAAGCAGAAAAACTGCGTGAACGCCTGGCGCGCATCAACGCCCGTGCACCGGTCTACACCGTCACCCACGGCGACATCGACCTGGGCCTGCTGTTCAACACCAACGGTTTTATGCTGGAAGAGAACGTCGTCAGCACCAAGCCACGTTTTCACTTTATCGCGGATAAACAAAACGATATTTCGTCGATTGTGGTGGAACTGGATTACCCGGTAGATATCAGCGAAGTTTCCCGGGTGATGGAAAACCTGCTGCTGGAGTCGGCAGATAAACTACTGCGTTACAAAGGGATGCTATGGATTGACGGCGAACCTAACCGCCTGCTGTTCCAGGGCGTCCAGCGCCTCTACAGCGCCGACTGGGATCGCCCGTGGGGCGATGAAAAACCGCATAGCACGATGGTGTTTATCGGGATTCAGCTGCCAGAGGAAGAGATAAGGGCGGCGTTTGCGGGGTTGAGGAAGTCAGCGTGAAAGGTTGAGCTGGTAGTTTCGTAATTTCATGGTGGAGAAACCATCCATCACTTCTTCATCACCAAGATGTCTGGACAATGCTTCCAGCAATAACATCGCCGTTGTCAGACGTTGTTGTCCGTCAATCACCAGCAACGGCGAAATCCCCGAAACCTGATACAGACCCTGTTCGATGTACACCACCGAGCCAATAAAGTGTGCCAAGATGTCCTCGCGTAGTCCGGCCCGTATTACATCGTCCCAGAATTGGCGACACTGTTCCTCTGACCATGAATAAGTACGCTGATAAATGGGAATAACGAATTGCTGAGAGCGTTTTAGAAAATCGAGTAATCGGGCTTCGGTGGCTTTCATGAATGACGCCTGTCAAATTGCGCTGGCAAACTGCGTCATTATGCTTCGAATAAAAAATAAAAGTCAGCGACTTTACTGCTGCAAAGACAATATTTCAGGATAATTCAAAGCATATTAAGAAATTCCCAAGAACACATTCAGTGGAATAATTTATACGCCAAATATATACATATAACCTATTGAAAAAGATCATATTTTTGATATTGTTGATGGTAATTTGATATAACAAAGCATTCACTTCACATTGAAAATCCCCTCTCATGCAGGGCAAGGAATGCTTTTTATGTCATTACCTAATTTCAGCCAAATTGCGGCCTTTCTCTGGTCTGTCGCCGACCTGTTACGCGGCGATTTTAAACAATCACAATATGGGCGAATTATTCTCCCTTTCACACTTCTTCGTCGTCTGGAATGCGTACTCGAAATAAGTAAAGACGCGGTCATTGCCGAGGCGCAAAAAGTAAAAGCTATGAAACTGCCGGAGGAAGCCCAGGAGAAAATGATCCTGCGGGCGACCAATGGCCTCACGTTCTTCAATGCCTCAGCGATGGATCTCAGCAAAATGGGGCAAAATGGTATACAGGACAACCTGGAAAACTACATCCAGTCGTTCTCTTCAGATGCCCGCGAGATCTTCGAACACTTCAAGTTCAGCGAGTTTGTCGGGCAGTTGGCTGATGCGAACTTACTGTTTAAAGTGGTGCAAATATTCGCTAAAGCAGATTTATACCCGGAGCACGTCACCAACCATGACATGGGGCTGGTATTTGAAGAGCTGATCCGACGTTTTGCCGAGAGTTCTAACGAAACCGCCGGGGAGCACTTTACCCCACGAGATATCGTCAATCTGACCACCTCGCTGGTGTTTTTCGATGATGATGATGCACTCAACAAAGACGGCATCATCCGCACCCTTTACGACCCGACGGCGGGAACCGGCGGCTTTCTCTCTTCCGGTATGGAGTACGTCCACAAACAAAACCCCAATGCCGTGATGCGCGCGTTTGGTCAGGAGTTAAACCCGGAATCCTACGCCATCTGTAAAGCCGACATGCTGATTAAGGGTCAGGACGTCAGCCTTATCAAACTCGGCAACACCCTTTCAAACGATCAACTCCCCGCTGAAAAATTCGATTACATGCTTTCTAACCCACCTTTCGGCGTGGACTGGAAAAAGATCGAAGGTGACATCAACGACGAGCACAAACTCAAAGGTGCTGATGGCCGCTTTGGCCCTGGCCTGCCCCGCGTCTCAGACGGTTCATTGCTGTTTCTGCTGCACCTGATCAGCAAAATGCGCGATGCCAAAAGCGGTGGCGGGCGGATCGGCATCATTCTTAACGGTTCCCCGTTATTCACCGGCGGCGCGGGCAGCGGCGAAAGCGAGATCCGTCGCTACATTCTGGAAGCGGATTTACTGGAAGGCATCATCGCCCTATCCACCGACATGTTTTACAACACCGGTATCGCCACCTATGTTTGGGTGCTGTCCAACAAAAAAGCGCCAGAGCGTAAAGGCAAAGTTCAGCTAATTGACGGCAGCAATCTTTGCGGCAAGATGCGTAAATCGCTGGGGTCAAAACGCAATATTCTCGGGGATGAAGATATTCGCTTAATCACCCGCACGTTTGGCGATTTCGAATCCGTTGCCACCACCACGCTTGCGGCGTTAGGCCTGGAGAAAGCACCAGAGCCAAAATCCAGCCGGGGACGCCAGTCCGCAACAACCAAAACCGAGGCAGCAAAAACCTTTGCCAGCAAAGTCTTTCACAGCACAGAGTTTGGCTATCGTCGCATAACCGTTGAGCGCCCGTTACGCCTGTCGGCTCAGATGACCGATGACGCTATTGCCACATTGCGCTTTGCGCCGAAGCCGTTTAACGCACCGATGGTGCAACTGTATGACGCCTTTGCCTTCCAGTGGCAAGACGGTAACTACGGTGACTTCACTGGCATAGAAAGTGAAGCCCGCGCCATTCTTAAAGCCGATTTCACCGAGCTGAAAGAGAAGCAAATTAAAGATCTGCTCGACAGTAAATTATGGCTGGCCCAGCGTGAGTTAATGGAAAAAGCGCAGCGTATTCAGGTTGCGATGGGTATGCAGACGGGTGGCAAAGACGCTATCAGCAATGACTTTAATCAGTTCCAGTTGACGCTGAAAGAGGCGTTCAAAACCGCAGGCGTGAAGCTGGATGCGAAAGAGAACAAACAGTTCATCGATGCCATTACCCGCAAAAACCCGGACGCCGAACCGGTAATCAGCAAGGTACTGAAAGAGGCGGCTCAACCGCTTTACGGCGCGTTTGAGTACCACGGAAAGGTTGTGGAGTTTGAGCCGGATGGCGACCTGCGCGATAACGAAAATGTGCCGCTGAACCCGGCGGTATCGACCAGCGAGTTGATCGAGGGTTACTTCAAAGCAGAAGTGTTGCCGCATGTGGCGGATGCATGGATTAACGCCGATAAGCGCGATGCGAAAGATGGAGATATCGGGATTGTGGGGTATGAAATTCCGTTTAATCGTCATTTTTATGTTTATCAGCCACCAAGGCCGCTGGAGGAGATTGATGCGGATCTGGATGCGGTAAGTGCCGAGATTATGAAACTGCTGCAGGAGGTACATTCCTAATGGCGGGGTTAAATAAGTATCAGGCGTATCCGGAGTATAGGGATTCTGGGGTGGAGTGGTTGGGGGAGATACCTTACCAATGGAAATTAAGTCGAGTAAAACATATAGCTCCCTTTCAAGTTGGCTGGACTCCTTCGACTAAAAATGATGCTAATTTTATTGGTAATAATTTATGGGTCAACATCTCCGACCTGCAAGGTAAATTTATTTCGAGCACAGCAAAATGCATCTCAGATCAAGCGGCAAAAGAAGCCTCTATGGAGATAACCCCTAGAGGGTCACTGTTATACAGTTTTAAATTATCTGTTGGTGCTATTTCATTTGCTGACTGTGATTTATATACAAATGAAGCAATTGCCTCGTTTCTAAATAAGGCAGAACTTCCACTATCATACTTATATTATGCGCTTCCAAAATTCATAATAGAGAATTCCTCAACCAACATTTATGGTGCTAAAATATTAAATCAGGAGCTTATAAGAAACTCCTTTTTGCTTACACCTAGCCATAACGAAGCGGAGAAAATTGCTCTATTTCTCGACAACGAAACCGCAAAAATCGACAAACTGATCGAGAAACAACAACAACTTATTGAGCTACTAAAAGAAAAACGTCAGGCAGTGATTAGCCATGCGGTGACCAAAGGGCTAAATCCTGATGTGCCGATGAAAGATTCTGGGGTTGAGTGGTTGGGGGAAATACCCGCGCACTGGCGATTAAGCAAACTGCGCTACATGTTTAGCTTTGGAAAGGGATTAACAATTACCAAAGAAAACCTTCAGGATGAAGGTATACCTTGTGTGAATTATGGTGAAATACACTCTAAATATAGATTTGAAGTTAACCCTCAAGTCCATGCATTGAAATGTGTAGACATATCTCATCTTAAAAATAACTCATCATCATTAATCCAAAAAGGTGACATTGTTTTTGCAGACACATCAGAAGATACCGAAGGTGCTGGGAATTTCACACAATTAATTATTGAAGAAACAATTTTTGCAGGCTATCACACTATTATCACTCGTCCTCTAAATAAAGAATGCTTTAGATTTTACGCCTATCTCTTAGATAGCAAAGAATTGCGAACACAAATTCGCAATACAGTAAAGGGAGTAAAAGTATTTAGTGTTACTCAAGCAATTCTAAAAGGTATCTCAATATGGTTCCCTTTACCTAAAGAACAGGAACGTATAGTTGTATATCTGGATAGTCAAACCACAAAAATCGACATCCTAATCGATAAACAACTCCAACAAATCGAACTTCTTAAAGAACGCCGCTCCGCCCTTATCTCTGCCGCCGTCACCGGCAAAATAGACCTCCGCAACTGGACCGCCCCCATCCCCGAAGCAGAAGCCCCCACGGAGGCCAGCGCATGAGCCACGACATTACAAAAGAGGTCAACCTGCAAAACGACATCATCGCCCAGATGGTGACAAAAGGCTGGATTGTCGGCAAAGGTGACGGCTACGACCGGGAACGAGCACTATACGCACAGGATACCTTAAACTTCGTTCAAACCACCCAACCGCAGGAGTGGGAGAAATTCGCCCGCGTTTACCCCAACGATACCGAGCGCCATTTCCTCGACGCGCTGGTCGCGCAGCTTCAAAAAGCCGACAGCAACGCCACCGATATCCAGTCGCGCACCTGGGGTACGCTTGGCGTACTGCGCCACGGCCTGAAAATTCGCAACGCCCGTTTTTCGCTGTGCCAGTTTAAGCCAGAACACAACCTCAACCCGGAAACGCTGGCGCGCTATCAGCAGAATATCTGCCGTATCGTGCCAGAACTGGTCTACAGCCCGTATGCCTCAAATAACGTCTTTGCAGAAACGGGCGTAAAAGCCCAAAAATGGCGCATCGACCTGGTGCTGTTTATCAACGGCCTGCCGGTTGCCACACTGGAACTGAAATCCGAATTTAAACAGGCGGTGCAGAACGCCATTGCGCAGTACAAAAAGACCCGCCTGCCGAAAGATCCCGCGACCAATAAACCCGAACCGCTGCTGACCTTTAAGCGCGGCGCGCTGGTGCATTTTGCCGTCAGCCAGTATGACGTCTTTATGACCACCAGACTCGCGGGTGACAGCACTTTCTTCCTGCCGTTTAACAAAGGCACCAAAGATGGCGGTGCGGGCAACGAAGTCCCTGAAGATGCCAGCCGCTACGCCACGGATTATCTGTGGAATGAAGTGCTGCTACCGGATAACTTATTAAAAATCCTCGCCAGTTTTGTCCATTTGGAGATTGAAGAAAAAGAGGAGTGGAACGGGCTGAAAGCGAAGAAAGAGAGCCTGATCTTCCCGCGCTATCATCAGTGGGATGTGGTCAACAAACTGCTGGAAGCCGCGACGATTGAAGGAACCGGCAATAAATACCTGATCCAGCACAGCGCCGGTTCCGGTAAATCGAACTCCATTGCCTGGACCGCCCACCAGCTTTCTCGTCTGTACGACACAAACGGGGAAAAGCAGTTCCACTCCGTTATCGTGGTGACGGACCGCACGGTGCTGGACGACCAGCTTCAGGACACCATCTGGCAGTTTGAACATGTCGACGGCGTGGTCGGGCGCATCAATAACAAAGAGGGCGACGGCTCCAAATCAGAAAAGCTCGCCAGTGCGCTGGAAAACTCGCAGCCGATAATTATCGTCACCATCCAGACGTTCCCATTCGTACTCAAAGCAATCGAAAACAGCGTCAGCCTGAAACAGCGTAAATATGCGGTGATCGCCGATGAAGCGCACTCCTCGCAAAGCGGTTCCACCGCCCGTCAGCTTAAAGAAGTGCTGATGAGCGAAGAGCTGGATGATGACGTGGTGCTTTCGTCAGAAGATGTTCTGGATACGACCATCGCCGCACGTCAGGGCAGCAGTAACCTGAACTACTACGCCTTTACTGCTACGCCAAAATCCAAAACCCTCGAACTCTTTGGCCGCCGCCCGCGTCCGGATGAACCGGCGTCAAAAACCAATAAACCTGCGGCTTTTCACGTCTACTCGATGCGCCAGGCAATCGAAGAAGGCTTTATCCTCGACGTGCTGAAAAACTACACCAACTACAAAGTGGCGTATCAGTTGCTGCAAAAGCTGGAAGACAAAGACCGCGAAGTCGATAGCAAACGGGCGAAGGTCAGGCTTAACCAGTGGGTGACCCTGCACGATCACAATATTTCGCAGAAGGTGAAGGTGATTGTGGAGCACTACCGCAAACATGTGATGCATCTGCTTGGCGGCCAGGCCAAAGCGATGGTGGTCACCAGTTCGCGTAAAGCTGCCGTGCGCTACAAGCTGGCGTTTGATAAATACCTTAGAGAGAACAATTACCAGAAAATCAGCGCAATGGTGGCGTTTTCCGGGGAAGTTGAATTTCAGGAAGGCGACCACAACAGCCTCGCGTTGTTAAACCAGAAATTTACTGAAATAAACATGAACCCCGGCCTGAAAGGACGGGATATGCGCGAAGCCTTCGACAGCGACGATTATCAGGTCATGCTGGTCGCCAATAAATTCCAGACCGGTTTTGACCAGCCGAAGCTGTGCGCGATGTACGTGGATAAAGCCCTCGGCGGCGTCGAGTGCGTGCAGACGCTCTCCCGCCTGAACCGAACCTATCCGGGCAAAGCGGAATCGGGCACTTTTGTCCTCGATTTTTATAACGATCCGAACGAGATCCTCGACGCATTCCAGCCCTATTACCAGACGGCGGAACTGACCGATGTCAGCGATCCGCAACAAGTATTCGATCTGTTTGAAAAACTGCGCGCCACGCAGATTTTTCAGTGGCATGAAGTCGAGCAGTTCTGCGAGGCTTTCTTCACCAAAAATAAATCGAATGCGGCGATCAGTAATATCTGTAAACCGGCGGTAGAACGCTGGAAAAAGCGTTATCTGATGGCAATAGATGCTTATCTGACTGCCAAAGAGATGTTCGAGCGCACCAAAAAAACGGGCGACACGGTGTTAATTACCAATGCGGAAAACAGTTTTAAATCCTGTAAGCAGGAAAAGGATCGTCTGGAAATATTCAAAAAAGATCTCGGCAGCTTTGTTCGCTTCTACGAATTTATGTCACAGATCGTCGAGTACGATGACAAGGATCTGGAAAAGCTAAGTCTGTTTGCCCGCCACCTGCGCCCGCTGCTGCATGAGCAACGTCTGGAAGAGGATGAAATTGATCTCAGTAATGTGGAGATGAGTCACTATCGTTTATCGAAAATCCATGAGCAAGATTTACGCTTACAGGAAGAAACGCCTGACTATACGCTGGATGCAAGTAATGATATTGGTACGGCAAAAGCGAAAGATAAAAAAGAGGAGTTTTTATCTCAGGTTCTTTCTCGGATGAATGAATTATTCATTAGCGACCATTTGACCGACAAAGATATGATCAGCAATGTTTTTGCGGTGTATAACAAAATAACTGAAAATGAAAATGTTATGACACAAATTAAAAACAATCCGCCAGAACAAGCTATTCTTGGTGATTTCCTCCAGGCAGTTGATAATGCTGTAATGGACAGTAATGACGCTCGGCAAGAATTTATGTTGCAATATTTATCCGATCCAGCTCGGGCAAAGGGCTTTGCTTATCTGATGTTTGATATGCTAACGGGGAAAATTGCTTTGCCAACATAAAATACGTTGATAGCCGGGGTCGCATTTTCTACCTCGGCCATATTATTTACAATAAGGAATAGCTATGCTGAAGATGATTAAAGATTTTAAATTCAAAAATTACATTAAAAAACTACGTGAGGAAGGTTTGTTTTTTTATGTTTCTTTCGGGTTTATATTAACATTATTGATGGAAGTTGATGATCGATTACCGTACTATCTTCAACAAGACTTCTTCTTTGATACACTTATAGGATTTATGCCAATCAATATATTCTTTGTTTTGATTTGCACAAATATATTTTTCAATGCCGTTCATGCTCTTATTTCATCTTATAAATGTCAAAGAGTTAGTGAGAAATTCCTCTCTGAACTTGATAAAAGAACACAACAAATTGGCTTTATTATTTCATTTATATGCTTTGGCATGACTTTGTTTTGTGCCCTGGTGTGGTTGCTGTTTTTTGATATGAATAATGAAAGTTACTACGCAAAATATACATTAAATTTTTTAGCTGCTTTTATCATTATTATTATAATTTCTTCAGCAGTTAATCCAGTAATAAGAAGAACGTTCCAAAAACTTAAAGAATCTGACTCACATGGAAACTCAAAAATATTTTTTATAATTGTGATAATTACAATGTCGATATTATTACCGATTAC
>NZ_PTRF01000068.1:0-357 GCF_002965705.1 Escherichia sp. MOD1-EC6842
CTCCGCTCCGGCATACCAGGAGTGGGTTCCGTAGTGCTTCGTACCCAGACCGGCAAAGTTGCCTGTGTAGTCATTGTCATGGTGAATATATTTACCAATCAAATCGATATAGGCACCGGAGTTAAACAGTGCTGAAGCATACAGACCGCCCCCCACGGATTTTGTCTTCCCGCTGAACGCATCACTGTCTGCACTGCTGTCGGTATAGGTCATTGTGATACCGGTAAACAGATCAACGCCATCCAGCACATGTTTTTTGTCAAAGCCGACCTGAACGTGGGTGTAATTATCGCTATACCCGCCATCGGCTGAACCGGCGCCGTTCATGATACGGGCCCAGGCACCGGCATCACCGTT
>NZ_PTRF01000069.1:0-338 GCF_002965705.1 Escherichia sp. MOD1-EC6842
CATCCGTAGCTCAGCTGGATAGAGTACTCGGCTACGAACCGAGCGGTCGGAGGTTCGAATCCTCCCGGATGCACCATATTCTCCGAAATCTTCAGCAATGAAGGTATCGAAGGGGTAGCGGTATTAACCGCATGCACCAGGGAGGATAACGTTGCTTTAGCAACGGCCCGAAGGGCGAGCCGCAAGGCGAGTAATCCTCCCGGATGCACCATCATTACTTGATATGGCTTTCGTAGCGATATCAATATCAGCAGTAAAATAAATTTTCCCGATGCATCCGTAGCTCAGCTGGATAGAGTACTCGGCTACGAACCGAGCGGTCGGAGGTTCGAATCCTC
>NZ_PTRF01000070.1:0-337 GCF_002965705.1 Escherichia sp. MOD1-EC6842
CCTGCGCGTAGGCTGCCTTTGGTTATATAGGTATTACCGGCATAGTTATTCGAGCCGGATAATGTGGTTGTCCCGGAACCTACCTGGTTAACCTGACCATTTCCCTGGATAGGTGAGGCCAGAACAAAATCGGCACTGGAGTGATTAAAGTTTACTACCGACGAGGAGGAAGCATCTGCGGCTCCCAAATGAATAAATGGCGTATTAATCGAACCTGCAGGCTGTTCAGCCTCACCTTGCGCACCACCAATATTTAAAACGCCTGTGGCGCCAGGGGCGAGAGTAACCCAGATAAACGAATTGGCATTGATTGTTGCACCGTTATTAACGGTAAGGA
>NZ_PTRF01000071.1:0-304 GCF_002965705.1 Escherichia sp. MOD1-EC6842
AGTATTGCCGGGGGCAGCGCCAACAATATGCTGCTGGAGAACGGAGGCAAGCTCACTGTACTCAACGGGCATCAGGCTACGGGAACCACTATTAACAGCGGTGGGAACCAGTATGTCAGCAGCGGTGGCAGTGTCACGAGTACCACCATTAACAGCGGTGGGTACCAGTATGTCTACGGCAGCGCTACTGACACAACCATTAACAGCGGTGGGTACCAGTATGTCTACAGCGGTGGCAGTGTCACGGATACAACCGTTAACAGCGGTGGGTACCAGTATGTCTACGGCAGCGCTACTGACACAA